>NZ_JARESX010000047.1:0-59723 GCF_046026435.1 Paraburkholderia sp. RL17-381-BIF-C
CGTCCTGGCTCGAAAGAGGAACTTCAAATCCGCCCCCGACGTTGGCTAGTGTTGAAAAACCCAGCGCGCCGTAATTGGGTCCGAAAAATCCGCCATATCCCGCATTGACAACGTAATTCAGCGGGCGCGCAAATAGCCGGGCACCCGTCGGCCCCGAGTAAGACGACTGGATCGACCATGAACCCGCTGTTTCCCTGAACCGGAGTAAAGGATCCGACTCGTCAAAGCTGGAGACCCACGACCATGCAATATGCCCGCGAATAGTCAGCGTCTGTGCCTGCGCTATGTTCGCCGTCCATTCGAGCGCGGCATTCGGCGTGATCAGCCATGCATTTTCGTGCCAGTTAAGCAGCGGTCCGTCGGTAGCGGGTTTCAAGCTAGTGGCCGCGCCTGCATACGAAGCGTCATTGAGCAGCCTGGCGACGCTGAGGTCGAGGCCGGGCTCGAATGTAAACCCATAGCCGAGTTTGCTTTTCAGGAACAGACCGCCCGTCGCGCTGAAGGCCGACCACCTGCTTACGATGCTCCCTGCCGCGCCGTTTGGCGCATTGATCATGAAATCAGCTTTTTCATGAAAGTAACCACCGGACACTCGCCAGCCAACACTGTTGCGATCGGAAAAAATGAGCAGACTGCCCTCGTAGGGGATTCGGGTGACAGTAAGCGATTGCGGAACCGCACCGTCCGAGATGTCGAGGTGCGCGGAGCTGATGTCCGGGGTCGCGCTCAAGTTGACGATTTGCGAATACCCCGAACCGAGACGTGCAGCGCCGATGAGGTCCCGGTTGGACTGCGCAACGGCAGGGCCCGCGCTGGTGACAACGAAAAAAACGAAGAGAAACTGGGCCACACAGACCGGCGCAACGCTACATTGGGTTTGAGCCGAAGATCGCATGCGGGGTTCTCTCCGTGTGGCGAATGAATACGCGCTAGGTATTCAATGTACCGCATGCAATGTACCGCATGGATCCGGGCGAAGTCATTGAACTAGAAAACGGCGCGTTCACCGGGACGGCGCACTCGGCTCATATGTGCTTCAGGCATGCCGAAGGTATTTCAAGTCTGAGAGCTGATTCGCAGGGAAAATGGACTCGGCGAGTTCCCGCAACCTCAATCACCATCCAGCAGGCCGTTGAATCAATCGGATGCGTTACGTTTTAAGCAATGACCATCAAATCACGCTTATTTCGCGTGTGCGGCAATCCTCTCCCTGTTCCTTGCGTGATATCGCCTTTTCTATGGCGGACTTTAGGCTGGATATCCGCTTTGCTTTGCGTCGCTAAATGGTCTACTGGCATCGCCGCGATTTACTTGTATTTATTTGCGTGAGCCAAACGGAAGAGCAGCGTCGCCATTAAGTCTCTTTTGGCATTAGCGCGCCGCCGGCTGATTCACGACTTCTCGCCCACACATATCGGAATGGTCTGCCCGAGGTGGGCGCCACTGTCAGCAATGGACGAACAACGCCACTCCCACCCGCAGCGGCGCTCAGAACTGCTCGATCCACGTCGCGAGGCGATCGGCAGAAAACTCTGTTTTATATTGGGTAGGCCGAAACGCGACGGCGTTGCCTTCACGTACCGGCTGGAGCGCGAGGTCGTTCGCGTCCAGCCAAAGCAGGCTTGCCAACCATGCAGCGTGCCGGCTCGATACGGCCTGGTTTGCCGGTTCTCCCAGAAATTCGGTAAGCGCCGCAAGCTCGTCCCACACCAGAGCATCCGCTTCGCGCCTGACCCTGATGCCCGCCTCCTCCAACGTGTCAGCCAGCGCCGCCACAGCGTCGCCAGCGCCAGAAACGGCACGTCGGTTACGCAACTCCGCGAGCTTCGCCGACACCATGTTGCCAAACGCCCCGCTCCGGCTACTTTCGGCCGCGACCAGATCCGAGTAGTCCAGCAACAGCCAGTCCGGCTCGGCATTGTGCACATCGGCGAGCAGTGCGGCCGCGAGGTACGTCTCCACCGGCTGGAAGCGCTCGGGCCCGATCAGCGTGGCGGACAGCGCGCGAATCAGACCGATCCGAGTGGCGAGAGTCTGCTTTTGCAGCACGCCGAGTTTCTCGCGCAGCAAATGGTCCCGCTCCTTGCGCAGTTCGGACAGTTCGAGCGCCTGTTTCAGTTCCATGCGCAACGCTGCAATGTCCCACGGCTTTTTGATGTAGCGGTGGATATGACCGAGGTTGACGGCGGCAACAGTCTGGTCGATCTCCGAATAAGCGGTAGTCAGTATCCGCACGACATGCGGATAGCGCTCGCTTGCATAGCGGAGCAACTCGTTGCCGAACTCGCCCGGCATGCGCTGGTCGGAGACAAGGACGCCCACCGTGTCACCGTGTGCGTCCAGTAACGCTTTGCCCTCTTCCACCGAGTTGCCAGTCAGGACTGGCGCCAGGCTTCCGATGGCACGCTGGAAGTATTTCACGGCCGTGGCCTCGTCATCGACGAAGATGATCGCCGCCGACGACTCCTGTGTGGCTTTCGCTTCGTTCATCAACAACTCCTGTGCGTTTGACCTTTGATAGGGGGGAAATCCAGCATGACGGTGGTGCCAACCCCCGACGTGGACTCGATCTGGAGTCCGCCGCCACAGGACTGCATGACGCGATTGCACAGAATCAGGCCCAAGCCGTTCCCGCCGGATTTCGCGTGCGTTGTAATCGGGTCCGTCAACAGGCGGGCCTTTATCTCGGGCGGAATTCCTGGCCCGTTGTCGCTAATGCGAATGCCGGGGCCGTGCTCTGCTGTCACGGTAAAGCGCACCGACGGAGAAGGCACATCCGCCAGCGCGCGCAGCGCATTCGACAATAGCGAAGAGAGCACGAGCGCCACGCAATTGGGCTGCGTCACGACGGGAAAGTCGCCGATGATCTCAACCTGCACCCACGAGCGCTGCGCCGCCGCAAACGGATAGGTGTCGAGCAAAGCCGAGATCAGTCCATGTGCCGTTATCTCGGTGCGGGCATCGCCCTCCGCCATTTTCCGGTGCCCATTGTGAACCGATCGCCAGAAGGACGAGACCACCGCAATGCAGTATTGTGCGCTCTCGCGCATCGCTCTAACGGCCCCGGTGATCTCGAGCGGCGAATCGTGCTCCCTGTCGTCGCGATTTTCGATGCTGCTCGCGTTCAACGCGATGGAAGCGAGCGGCGTGTTCAGTTCGTGCGCCAGAAAGGCGAGCGTCTCGTCTATCGCCATCAACCGCTGGTTCTGAATGGCCCGCTCGCGATAGCGCTCGATCGCCATTTGCAGTGTCTCGCGCACGGAAGCGGGCTTAAGCGGTTTTTCGAGGATGCGGAAAACCTCGCCGGTATTCACCGTTTGTAGCAGCACGTCCACGTCTGCGTAAGCGGTGACCAGAATACGAACGATGTGCGGGTATTCCTGCGCCACCTGTCGCAACAGGTCGCCGCCATCGCGGCCAGGCATGCGGAAATCCGTCACCAGCACGGCAATGCGGGCGTTGTCCTGTTGCAGGATCGCAATCGCTTCGTCACTGCTTTTCGCGAGCAGGACCTCATAATCCGCATCGACCGCGCGTGCGAAATATTTGCCCGCCAACTCTTCGTCGTCGACGTAGAGAATAGTGGGCTGCGTCTGCCTGATGTCGTTCATGGGGTTCTCACGGGGCGCGCGACAGATCGAAACTGAACGATGCCCAACTTCCCAGTTCGCTCTCAGCGTACAGCAGGCCGCCATGGCGTTCGATAACGGCATAACTGATCGACAGACCCAAGCCTAGGCCCTGACCGACATCACGTGTGGTGAAGAACGGCTCGAACACGCGCGCCAGATGCTCATCCGCGATGCCCGGCCCGTTGTCCCGCACCGTCACATGCAGGCGTTGCTCCGACCACTTCACCGAGATGTGAATCGTCGGCCCGGCGGTGCCCGCATTGCGCATGGCCAGCACTGAATTGGAAAGCAGGTTGATCAATACACCGATAATGGCCGCTTCGTCGCCCAGCACGAGCGTATCCGCGGGAAGCTCACGCGTCACGGCTACACCGCGCAATTCATGCGCGATGAGCCGGATTGCCGAATCGAGTGCCTTTTCGAACAGGAAAGGCGTGCCCGCCTCCGCCTCGGCGCCGGGCCGGCGGTAAGCGAAGGTCTTGAGGTCCGATACGATGTGCTGGATCCGCTGCATGCCCTGCCTCGCGTCGACAAGGCATTCCTGCAGCGTCGGTTCCGTTTTGGTCACGGGCTCCTCCAACGCGACCTCGATCGCCATCAGGCAAAAATTCACCGGGTTGTTGACTTCATGCAACAGGCCCGCGGCCAGCGTACCGACTGCCGCCATTTTTTCCTGCTGCAGCAGTTGGCCTTTGATGTCGAGCAACTTGCTGTTGGTCTCTTCGAGCTGGGCATTCTTTTCCGACACTTCGGTCTTCAGGCGGAACAACATGAAGCGCACCCGCTCATTGAAGAAAGTGTAGACAGCACTGGCGGCAGCGGCGAACAGAAGAAGCAGTACGTTGACGGTCATCGTGCCGACCAGCACGGCGCCATGCGGAGGCAGCAGGCAGGCAAGCAGGTACAGGACGCAGGACAGCACCCCGAAAACCAGGTTCTGCCACAGCCCGAATGGCAACGCGATCCCGGAAGCGAAGATGGCAAGATTCAGACCCATATAGTAGGGTGACTGAACACCGTCGGTCTGCCAGATCATCCACGAAATCATGGCCTGCGGCAGCAGCAGCCAGGAGAGCGTCAACCATGGGGACATGCGTCGGCCCCATGCGGTGCCCAGCATGATCACGATGCCACCGATCAGCAGCGAGACGAGCAGGCGCGCGGCGGCGAACGACGTCTGCAGTTGCGGATACTGCGCGTGATCCAGCCCCACGCCCAGCAGGACGAGCACAATGGCCGTATACGCGCCGCCGCGGCTGAACGTCACGCGGAAGTCCGCCAGCTCGGTCTGATAGCCTGTGTGCAGTTGACTGATACTCATGGATGGGTGTCTGCTGACGTGTCAGAGGATCGTGGCTTCAGCGAACACATTCACCCCGGTCTCGTCGACGTAGAGCTTCTGTTCGGTGGACTGTGCGGGCAGCAGCGAGCGCATGCCGCTCTCGTCCCGATAGATCAGATACCACTCGAGCAGATGCTCCATGCCGAACTTCTCGGGGTTCGCCGAGTGGACGTTGGTGACCAGCAGTTGCCCGCCAGGTCGCGTACGCGCAGCGAAATAACTCAACAGGCGCGCGCACACCTTGTCCGATAGATAGTCGAACAGGCCCGCACAGTACACGGCGTCGAATTCCCGCAGAGACGCATCGGGTGTAATTTTGCGTTTCAGCAAATCGTGCACCGATTGATGCACCGTCTCCACCGAAACCGTTTTTCCGGCCTCGGCCGCCGCGCTTTCGATGGCGGCCTTCGTGAAAGCCAGTGTTTCCTCGCTGAAGTCCACTAACTGGAACGACAGCAGATCGGGACGCGCGTATTCGCGCACGAAGCGCTGGATCTCGAAAGCCGGTCCGCAGCCGACGTTGAGTATCCGGAACGGTCTGCCGGCAACGCGCGCCGCTTCGGCCTGACGCGTCAGAAAGTCGATCAGCAGCGTGATCCGGTTCCGGTGCGCGGTCGCCACGGCGGCCTTGAGGAAAGCCGTATTGACGATCTGGAAGTAGGTGGTCGGTCCCTGTTGCGGATCGTTCAGGATCTGGTTGACCATCTCGTAGTCGCCGGCATAGCCCAGCGGCTTCGTAAACGTCCGGTAAACGAAAGGGGCTCGCAGCAGCAACGGATGCAGTGCCGCTTGCGCGTACGTACGATGCACGGGGGCACTGTCTACGTCGACGAGTCCGGCCTCTTCTTCGAGCCGCACGAGGTACGACTTGACCTTGTGCATGATCGGCGTGGCGAGCTCGTAGAACAGGTCCTCGCGCAGCCTGCCGTCGGTCTTTGGCAGGCTCTCGGTGAGATCGACCTGCTCGACCCAGCGCGACACTTCCGAGAGGAACGCGCGCATCTCGTTGACCACGATCTGGTAGCCGCGCCGGATATTGAAGCGCGCATCCCAGTCGCTGATGAAGAGTTCGGCTTCTCGCCCGACCGACCTGGGTTCATTGGACAGGACGCTCAGTTCGCGCCATTCGTCGATCAGCGCCAGCGATACCACCGCCGTGAGGCCGGTGTTCACCAGACTGACGACCACGGCCTTGCCCAGATAGGCGTTCTTGCTACCCATCCGCACGCTCAGCTCGCTTAACACCTCGCTGACCTGCACGATCGAGTAGGGGTTATAGACCTCCATCACCAAAGACTTTCTCTGGAGGTTAATGATCGTCCCACGCACGTGCTCGCGTTGCGAGTTGCGGAAGCTGACTACCGGATCGATTTGCGTTTGAGAGTACACGGTATAAGAACCTGAGGAATCTGGAAAACGCAGTTGGGTGTTGGATGAAGTCCAGTGATTGGCTGCCGCACTTACGACATGGGATACGAGCCGTGGACGTGGATCAAACCAGTGTTGCGCGGGCAACAATAAAACCCTTTGCCAGAAGCTGGCCTCCGGCGAGTCGCAGTGTAACACCAACAACGGTTAATTCTGAACCACGCCAAATTAGCGGGGAAGCACGTCGGCAAGTTTGCCTTACGAGCGCCTACACGAGCTGGAATTGGAGTGTTGACGAGCCGTCTTTCTCAATGGCCGCTACTGTGGACAGGAAGATGATTGCTATAGCGCGAATTAGTCCGCTACGCAATAGCGACGCTCAGCCGCGCTGGGTCTACGAATGCGGGCGTGACTCACCGCGCTATTCCGAAGCCGGCACAAGGGCTCTGGCGGTTCGCTCGGATTGAGCTTCCGGGAATTGACCCAAATAGCTTTAGCTTTCCGTTTTATTACGTGTTAAAAGGCGCCTGCGCACGGGTGAATTACGCAAATAGCATCTTGATTTGACCTTTGCCAACGGTATAACGTCCAATTGCAAAATTGTTAGCTATTGGCTTTGCCGCGCTCTTGGGCCCGATGTGCTTCGAAATACGAATGCCTTTGCCAGCCCTACGGCGCATCTATCCAATTGGACAGCATGCGCCGGCCGGAACGCGCGTGTAAGCACCTCATAGACCGCGGTTCGGCATAAGCAGTGAATCGCGGTATGAAGGACAGCACCGCGCCCACGCCCATGCCTGCGCAGTCAACCTGGAATCTCGGGCTCGACCAGCTTGGCCAGTTGAACCAGCGACTCTTGCCAGCCGAGGTAGCACATCTCGACAGGAATGACCTCGGGCACGCCCTCCTGCACGACGGCGAGTTCGGTCCCGCAAGACACCTGCCGCAGTGAAATGGTGGTGATCATCTGGCCGGGCAGGTTCGGATCGTCGAACCGGTCCGTATAGCGGATCTTCTCGGACGGCACCAGCTCGAGGTATTCGCCGCCGAACGAGTGACCGTTGCCGGTGCCGAAGTTACGAAAGGACATCTTGAACGTACCGCCCACCCGCGCGTCCATGTGGTGAACCTGACAGGTAAATCCGTAAGGAGGAAGCCATTTTGCCAGCGCATTGGCTTCGAGGAATGCCCGGTACACGCGTTCGGGAGTAGCGCGCAGGATCCGATGAAGGTTGACGGTTCCGGTAGTCATGGTGTGTTCGCCTTTCACTAAAGAGTTGGACATACTCCTACGACGAACCGGCGCCAGCAATATCGACATGGCAGTGACTCGGGAAAACCCGTAGACACCAACGGACTTCACCCGTGACCGTTCCTCCGGCCTGCGGCCGTCACCACATCGGCGGCATGATCCGCGTGATACGACGAACGCACGAGCGGCCCCGCAACCACCTCGCGAAAGCCCATTTTCAAACCCTCGTCGCGCCACGAAGCAAACTGTCCCGGCTCGACGTATCGACGCACCGGCATATGAAAGCGCGACGGCGCAAGATACTGGCCGATGGTGAGGATATCGACATCATGCGCGCGCAAATCGCGCATGGTGTCGAGTAATTCCTGGTCGGACTCGCCAAGTCCGACCATCAATCCCGACTTCGTCAATACGGCCCCATTCGCCTGCTTGACGCGCGCGAGCAACGCGAGCGAGCCGCGATAGTCCGCGCCGGCACGCGCGGCCCGATACAGTGACGGCACCGTTTCGATGTTGTGATTGAACACGTCGGGCCACGCCTGCGAGAGTTCGGACAAGGCCCGCTCCACGCGCCCCCTAAAATCCGGCGTCAGCACTTCGACCCGGATGCCCGGTACACGCTCGCGCAGCAACGCGATGCAACTTGCGAAATGCGCGGCGCCGCCGTCGCGCAAATCGTCACGATCCACCGAGGTCACCACCACATAGCGAAGACCGAGCGCCGCCACGGCTTCGGCGAGCCTGCGCGGCTCGCCATCGTCCAATGGCTCCGGCCGGCCGTGCGCGACGTCGCAGAACGCACAACGCCGCGTACAGATGCCGCCCATGATCATGAACGTAGCGGTGCGCTGTGCAAAACATTCGCCGATGTTCGGGCACATCGCCTCCTCGCACACCGAATGCAATCGATGCTCGCGCAGAATCGCCGCCACGCCGGCAACCGTCTCGCTCATCATCGGCCGCGCATGCAGCCACGGCGGCTTCGGCAAGGCTTCGCCGCCGGCGAGCGGCACGATCTTCACCGGAATTCGCGCGAGTTTGTCGCCACTGCGCTTGCCGTGCTGGCCAAGTGCAGTGACGCTATCGCCATGCAGGGCGGCGTCCATCTCAACGCCCCAGGAAGTCGTTGAGCAGGCGGTTCACCTCCGAGGCCGCCTCCATCTGCACCATATGCCCCTTTCCTTCGAGCACATGAACGCGGATATCGCCCTGGAGTTCCTGTGCATGCGAAGCCGGAATGATCTGATCCTGAGCACCCCAGATCACCAATGCGCGAGGAACCAACTCCACAAGCCGGTCGCGATAGCCCGCGCGTTGGACGTCGCCATCGAAAGCAGACGCGGCAATCTTGCGTAGCGTGTCCTGCACGCCTTCGAGCCGCTTGTACTTGACGATATCCTCCACGAGTTGGCGCGTCACGAGCGTGGGGTCGGCAAACAGCTTCGCCAGGTGCGGCTTGAGCGCGTTGCGATTGCTGCCCTCCGTGAATCCGCTGATGTACCCGCCATTGATTTCATTGCCGAGCCCCGCGCCCGCGATCAGCGAAAGCGACGCCACGCGCGCAGGCGCTCTGGCGGCCACCGTCATGGCCACCAACGCGCCCATCGAATGACCGACCAGATGAGCGTTGCCGATACCGCGGTCGTCCATGAACGCGATTACGCTATCCGCCAGTTCTTCCGCACTGCCGGTCTCGACCGCTTTGCCGGATTCACCGTGGCCGGGCAAATCCAGCGCCCACACGGTTCGATGCGCGGCGAGAT
The DNA here is from genome assembly GCF_046026435.1 of Paraburkholderia sp. RL17-381-BIF-C. Classification (NCBI taxonomy): domain Bacteria; kingdom Pseudomonadati; phylum Pseudomonadota; class Betaproteobacteria; order Burkholderiales; family Burkholderiaceae; genus Paraburkholderia; species Paraburkholderia sp. RL17-381-BIF-C. Next base: position 9,358 of record NZ_JARESX010000047.1, read on the forward strand.
CGGCATGATTGAAAAGCCAGTTGTTGAGATCGCCGCCAAAGCCGTGAATCAGCACCGCGGGCGTGCCGCCATCGCCCAGTTTCAGATAGCGCACGGTGCGCCCGCCGATCTGCGCTTTTTCCGGCTGGGGTCCGGATTCGCCGGCCTCGGCGCTGGCCGGCACGAAGTCGCGCTGAAATGCTTCGACCGCCGCGTCGATCTCCGCATCCGCCGCCTCCGCGTCGGCTACCACGGCAAGCAGCGCGCCGATCGGCAGCGTGTCGCCCTCCTGCGCGATCTGCCGCCGCAAGATGCCGTCGAACGCGCACTCGACGCCGGACGAAATCTTGTCCGTCTCCACGTCGAGTATTTCCTCGCCTTTGGTGACCTTGTCGCCGATCGCCTTGAGCCAGCCGTTGACCTGCCCCTGCTCCATCGAAAGGCCCCACTTGGGCATCGTAATCATATGGATCGGCATCGCTTAACCTCTCACTTTCAACACGGCGTCAGCGATCTGCCTGGCCGACGGGATATACATATCTTCGAGCACGCCAGCGAACGGCGTGGGCGTATGCGGCGCGGTCACCATTTCGATCGGCGCCTTCAGCGAGTGAAACGCGCGTTGTGCGATGAGTGCGGAGATATCCGTAGCCATCGAGCAGCGCGGATTCGCTTCGTCCACGACCACGACGCGGCCAGTGCGCCTCGCGCTTTCGAGAATGGTCTCTTCGTCCAACGGCGAGGTGGTGCGCAGATCGATCACCTCGACCTCTATGCCGTCTTTCGCGAGTTTTTCCGCGGCCTCGGTGGCGTAATGCACCATGCGGCCGTACGTGACGATCGTGGCGTCGTCCCCGTCCCGTACGATGTTCGCTTCGCCGAACGGAATCGCATACGACTCTTCGGGCACGTCGCCTTCGCGGCTGTATAGCAGCTTGTGCTCGCAGAAAATCACCGGGTCGTTGTCACGAATCGCCTGGATCAGCAGCCCTTTCGCGTCGTACGGTGTGGACGGACACACCACTTTCAGTCCGGGTATGTGCGTAAACAGCGAGGTCAGCATCTGCGAGTGCTGGGCGGCCGCGCGCAAACCAGCGCCCTGCATTGCGCGTATCACGACCGGCGTCACCGCCTTGCCGCCGAACATATAGCGGAACTTGGCGGCCTGATTGAAAATCTGGTCGAAGCACACCCCCATGAAATCGATGAACATCAACTCGGCCACCGGCCGCATGCCGCACGCGGCCGCGCCCACCGCCGCGCCGATATAGCCGCCTTCGGAAAGCGGCGTATCGAGCACGCGGCCCGGATACTTGTGAAACAGGCCTTTCGTGACGCCGAGTACGCCGCCCCACGCATCCTGTTCGCCTGGCGAGCCTGCGCCGCCCGCGTTGTCCTCGCCCATCACGATGACGGTTTCATCGCGGGCCATTTCCTGACTCAGTGCTTCGTTGATTGCCTGAGAAAATGTGATCTTGCGTGCCATGTCTGTCTCCTGGCGACCGGCGTTAGCGCTGTCGCGCCGACTTCGGTTCCGTGAAAGTTTGCGAATCGTTCGGGTTTGCCGCGGACGCGTTACGGATAGGACACGTAGACGTCGCTCAACAGGTCTTCTGCGGTTGGCAGCGGAGCGGCCTTGGCCTCGGTCACGGCGCTATCGATCAACACCTTGACTTCCGCATCGACGCCGCGCAATTGATCCGCGCTGAGCATCTCTGAGCGCACCACGCGTTCCTCGAAACGCTTCAGGCAGTCTTTCTCGTCCCGCAGTTTCTGCACTTCGCCCGGCGCGCGATAGGTTTGCGCATCGCCTTCGAAGTGGCCGAAGTAGCGCGAGAATTTCACTTCGACGAGCGTCGGCCCGCCGCCGTGACGCGCCCGTTCGATCGCCTCGCCAAGCGCCTCATGCACCGCGAAGAAATCGAAGCCGTCCACGATTACGCCTGGCATGCCGAAACCGCTCGCGCGATCGGCAATGTTGTCGGTCGCAACGGACCACGTCGAAGAAGTCGCTTCCGCATAACCGTTGTTCTCCGCGACGAAGATCACCGGCAAGCGCCATACGGACGCGAGATTCATCGATTCGAAGATCACACCCTGATTCGACGCGCCATCGCCGAAGAAACACACGCCCACGCCGCCCGAGTTCTTGTACTTTGCCGCGAGCGCCGCTCCGCAAATCAGCGGGCCGCCCGCGCCGACAATACCGTTCGCGCCGAGCATGCCCTTCGACAGATCGGCGATATGCATCGAGCCGCCTTTGCCGTGGCATACACCGGTCTTGCGGCCATAGATTTCGGCCATCATGCCGCGCACGTCGACACCTTTGGCGATGCAGTGGCCATGACCGCGGTGCGTGGTTGCCACGTAGTCCGCGTCGTTCAGATGCAGCATCGTGCCGACCGCGGACGCTTCCTCGCCCGCATACAGGTGCACGAAACCGGGTATTTCGCCGGTCGCGAATTCCACGTGCAGGCGCTCCTCGAACTCGCGGATCGTGCGCATCATGCGATACGCCTTCAGCAGTTCGTCCTTGCTCAACTCAGTTGAAACCGACATGGTGTGTCTCCTTGGAATGAATGCACTGCTTGCCTACAACCTACGTTTGATGCGCAACCACATTTGCCACTTCACGAACCAGTTGCCGCGACGCCGAGTAGCGCAGCGTGCGTTCGACATCGACGGTGAGCGGCCCGTCCCAATCCAGCGAGATTTCGTATTGATCGCCGCGCTCCAGTTCGATTTCGCGCTCGCCGTCGAACGCGAGCGTGCCGTGTTCGGCATCGAGCGGCACCCAGTTGCCGACTTCGAAACGCTCGCAGGTCCGCATGAAGACCCGCTCGACGCGCCCCGGTGCAATCGGCGCGACCAGCGGCACGCCGGATTCGCCGGGCCGCGCAAAGCGCAGATGCAAACCGTGCGACGCCGTGCGCTCGACGGGCGCCCACGCGCCGCCGATCGACGAGAGCCCGATGCCGTCCGGCGACGCGAAGGTGAGAAAGAGCGTGTCGATATCGGCCGGATCGGATACGGCGCGAGCACCGACGAAGCGTTGCCGGCTCACGCACACATCCACTAACGCGATCTCTTCACGGCCGCGGTTCGGACCGGCCACGCAGCGCACCACAAGGCGTTTGTTACGCGTGAACGCCACTTCTGGCGGCACCGCGCCGGACGCGGCCAGAGCGCCGGCGAGACCGGCGACCGTCGCCTCGCGCAGATCGGGAAACGCGTTGTTCGTGCCGGTCGACAAGGTCAGCAACGGCACCCTGCCGCAATGCGCGGCCACCGCGCGATGCGTGCCGTCGCCGCCCAGCACCGCAATCAGTTCGACGCCGGCCTGCAGCATGGCGGCGACACCCGCGTGCGTGTCGGCGGCGCTGTCGGTAATCGGTTGTTCGATGAAATCGACCGCGGGCCAGCGTTGCTGCGCGGCGACCGCGGCATGCGTATCGAGCGCGCGCAGCAGCAACGCGGCAACGCCGGTCCGGTCGCGCAAGGTCAGCACGCGATCCACGCCGAGCACGCCTAGGCCCGCCAACAGACGAACGACCATGTTGGCTTTCTCGGCTGTCGGAAACACCGATGCGTAGGAGGTAAGGCGGCGAATGTCACGACCCGACGCAGGGTTCGCGATCACGCCGACGGTCACTGGCGATGGCACTGGGCTTGTCTCCTGCCCGCGTCTTGCGCGGACTCATACCTGGAGCGCCGTCTTCGAGCGACGACGCTTTTGTCATGAGCAGAACACTGCAAGGGGTGTGCCAATTTCACCGCGCGAGCGTCAGACCAGGCGAAAGTGCCTTGTTTAAAGGGTCTTGCGCCTCGAACACGTTGCGAGGCGGGTTGGTCGCGCCGTGCGCCGCAACGCGCGGCGCGTCTCACGTACCGCGTGTGCGACGTGCAGCGGCTGGCATCACTTGCGCATTGAGTCGTGCAAACGCTTGTGCCACCTGCATCGAGGCGATGCGAGACGGCGTCTCATCCCGAGTTGAGACAAACGTCTCACGCGTCTCGCGTGCTGCATTGCAATGTGATTGATGCGGCAGGATGTGCTACAAGAACAGCCTGACCTGACTGCGTGTCGCTCGACCGGAGCCGAACATGCCTTACGTTTCGCAAAACCAGCACGTCGAACGCGTGCGCGGCGCCATCGAAGGACGGCTTCCCGCGCCGGCCGATTCCACGCGCCTCGTATCGTCGTGGCAACGCTCGTTCGAACAATATCGGCTCGATCCCGGGGCGGCGATCGGCCCACGCGTCCTGACGTCTGCCGAATTGCGCGAAGTGCAGGGAAAAGAGGAAGCTTTCCTGCGTGCCTCGGGCCAGTGCCTGAGCCGCCTGCACGACATGATTCGCGTCGCCGACTATTGCGTGATGCTCACGGATGCGCACGGCATCACGATCGACTACCGGATCGAGCGGGAACGCCGCAGCGATTTCAAGCACGCGGGACTGTATATCGGATCATGCTGGTCCGAACGGGAAGAAGGCACGTGTGGCGTGGCGAGCGTATTGACCGATCTTGCGCCGATCACAGTGCACAAGACCGATCACTTTCGCGCCGCCTTCACGACCTTGACCTGCAGCGCCGCGCCGATTTTCGCGCCGACCGGCGAGATGATCGGCGTGCTCGACGCCTCCGCCGTGCGCTCGCCGGATAACCGCGACAGTCAGCGGTTGGTGTTCCAACTGGTGCGTCAAAGTGCCGGCCTGATCGAGGACGGCTATTTCCTCAATCAAACCGCGCAGCACTGGATCCTGTTCGGTCATTCGAGCCGCAACTTCGTCGAGGCGCAACCCGAAGTGCTGATCGCGTTCGACGAATGCGGCAATCTGGTCGCCGCCAATCGCAAGGCGCGCGAGTGCATTCCCGCGTTGAACGGTCCACGCCACATCGACGAGATATTCGACACGACCGACGTGCACCTGCACGACGTCGCGCGTACCGATGCGATTGTCTGTCTGCGTTTGCGCGCGACCGGCGCCACTTTATATGCGCGCATTCGTGCGCCGCTCAAACGCGCTTCGCGTGCGACAACCGGCACGGCGGCCGGTGCCGCGCGGCAATCGCGCGGCGAGACTCAGGACGATCTGCAAGTCGGCGCATTGGGCCGTTTTCTGAAAAGCGCCGATGCACGTATCGCGCACAATGCGTCGGTGGCATTGCGCATCATCGGCAAACGGCTGCCGATTCTGATTCTCGGCGAGACCGGCGTCGGCAAGGAAGTCTTCGCGCACGCCGTGCATGATTCGGGCGCGAGACGTACACGGCCATTTATCGCCGTGAATTGCGGGGCGATTCCCGAATCGCTGATCGAGAGCGAACTATTCGGCTACGCGCCCGGCGCCTTTACCGGCGCACGCAGCCGCGGCGCTCGCGGCAAGATCGCGCAGGCGCATACCGGCACGTTGTTTCTCGACGAAATCGGCGATATGCCGCTCAATCTGCAAACACGGCTGCTGCGCGTGCTGGCGGAAGGCGAGGTGATGCCGCTCGGTGGCGATGCGCCCGTGCGCGTCGATATCGACGTGATCTGCGCCACGCACCGCAATCTCGCGCAGATGGTGGCGGAAGGATCGTTCCGCGAAGATCTCTACTACCGCTTGAGCGGCGCCAGCTTGCCGATGCCGCCGTTGCGCGAACGCGCGGATATCGGCGACATGATCGCGGCCGTATTCGACGAAGAAGCGCAAATGGCCGGGCATGTCCTCACGCTCGACCCACGCCTCGCCGAACGCCTCGCGGCCTTCGCATGGCCGGGCAACATTCGCCAGTTACGCAACGTACTGCGTTACGCCTGCGCGATGTGCGATTCCGCGCGCGTTGAATTGCGGCATATCGCGCCGGACGTTGCGGCATTGCTGGCACCCGAGGGCGCGGGCAATCGCGCATTGGCCTCGGCGTTCGCGCAGCAGGACCCGTGCGACGAGCGTACGCGCATTGTCGAAGCGCTGACGCAACATCAATGGCGGCCCAACGCCGCGGCGCAATCACTGGGCATGTCGCGCGCGACCTTATACCGGCGTATCGCGAAACTGGGGATCGTCGGGCCGCATCGCTGCTAATGCTTTTTCCGCAGGCGCCGATAATCCATCGGCACTAGCGTCAGTGGCTGATCATCCATGGCCTGCCCGCGGGATTGGTCTTGAGGCCGCCCGCGGTCGTCGCGCCCTTGGTGCTGCCCGATCCGCATCCACAACCCGGCCCATGCCGGTGCTTGTACTCACCCGAGCGTTGCGGCGCATGCGCCGAACGCTCGTTGACCTGATGCCCGGCGCGCGCGCTCGCCGCCATCAACGACAACGAAGGCAAGCTCAAGGTGCGTTGCGCCGGCGTGTCACAGGTGGGGCATGCGCAAGGCATGTCGCGCTCGGCCACGCGGCGGATCGCCGCGAATGGGCCGCAGTTCTCGCAACGGTAATCATATGTCGGCATGGTATGGTCCTTGAGTACCTTGATTCGTTCTATCTCCAACGACCGCCGCGCCAAGGACAAACTCAGCACGGCGGTCTTCCAGCCACGACCCTTTCGGGTGTTTCAACAGCCGCCTACGTCAGACCAGATCCGGTGACAAAGGTAGATCCACGCCGCCGGTAATGTGCTTGACGGGCCCTGCGGAAGTCGGCTGGATATCGAAGTCGAAAATCTGCGTCGGCAACCAGAGCGTCGCGCACGCGTTAGGCACATCCACGACGCCGCTGATATGCCCCTGCACCGGCGCCGTGCCCAGAATCGAGTAAGCCTGAGCGCCCGAGTAACCAAACTTCTTCAGGTACTCGATCGCATTCAGGCACGCCTGACGGTAGGCGATATGCACGTCCAGATAGTGCTGCTTGCCCTGTTCGTCGACGGAAATGCCTTCGAAGATCAGGTAGTCGTTATAGTTGGGTGTGATCGGGCTTGGTTTGAAAATCGGGTTCTTGATCCCGTACTTCTCCATGCCGCCTTTGATCAACTCCACCTTCATATGCACCCAGCCGGCCATTTCAATGGCGCCGCAGAAGGTGATTTCACCGTCGCCCTGGCTGAAGTGCAGATCGCCGACGGAAAGACCCGCGCCATCCACGTACACCGGGAAATACACCTTCGAGCCGCGCGACAGGTCCTTGATATCGCAATTGCCGCCATGCTCGCGCGGCGGCACGGTGCGCGCGCCCTCGGCGGCGGCGTTGTCGCGCGCGTCTCCGGCGAGGCGCCCCATGTGCGCCGTGGCGGCGAACGGCGGATTGGCGAGGCCGGGAACGCGTTGCGGGTCGGTGGCGATCAACCCGGCTTCGCGCTCGTTCCAGGTGGCCAGCATCTTCGGATCAGGCAGGCAGCCGATCAGCCCCGGGTGAATCAGGCCCGCGAAATTCACGCCGGGAATATGGCGCGAACTCGTGTAGAGACCATGAAAATCCCAGATCGACTTTTGTGCTTGGGGAAAATGGTCGGTCAGGAAACCACCGCCATTCTTCTTCGAGAAGAAACCGTTGAAGCCCCATTGGCTCTCCTGCTTCGCGCCGATGTCGAGCAGGTCCACCACCAGCAGATCGCCCGGCTCCGCGCCCTTCACGCCTACCGGTCCCGAGAGGAAGTGCACGATGGAGAGATCGATGTCGCGCACGTCGTCGGCACTGTCGTTGTTCTTGATGAAGCCCCCGGTCCAGTCGTAGGTCTCCAGAATGAAATCGTCACCCGGATTGACCCAGCAGGCCATCGGGATATCCGGGTGCCAGCGGTTATGGACGTTCTCGTTGTCGTAGGCCGACTGGTTCAGATCGACCTTGATTAGCGTTTCAGCCATTGCAAACTCTCCTCTTGGAAATTGCAGACAGTCGGCTCACACCGACAGATACTCGCGAATCTTCGCGGTGTCGGCGTCGCTGCGCGTGCTCTCATGCACGAGGCGCCCGCCTTCGATAACGAAGAGCCGGTCAGCCACATCGAGTGCGAAACTCAGGACCTGCTCGGACACGACAATCGTGATGTCCCGCAACTTGCGGATCTCATTCAGCGCGCGCGCAATGTCCTTAATGATGGACGGCTGAATGCCCTCGGTGGGCTCGTCGAGCAACAGCACCTTGGGCTCCGTCACCAGCGCGCGGGCAATCGCCAGTTGTTGCTGCTGACCGCCGGACAGGTTGCCGCCCTTGCGAGAGCGCATCTCATAGAGCACCGGAAAGAGCGCATAGATCTCTTCGGGCACGCGCTTCGTAGGCGAGTTCTCCAGACCGGTCTGGATGTTCTCCTCCACGCTCAAGGTGGAGAAAATCTGCCGCCCCTGTGGCACGTACGCGATACCTTTGGCGACGCGCCGGAAACTTTCATCGCGCGAGACCTCTTCGCCATCCACCTGTACCGAACCCGCCTTGAGCGGCAAAATGCCGATCAGCGACTTGAACAGCGTGGTCTTGCCCATGCCGTTGCGTCCCATGATCGCCACGGTCTCGTTGCGGGCGGCGCTGAAGCTGATGCCGTGCAAGGCTTCGCTCTGGCCATAACTGACGAATACGTCGTCGACATTCAACATGCTGGGCTCCTCGTTGCTCGTTTCACGGCCGCCTGCTGTCCAACTCGTGGTTCGTTCGACTTCGTACACGACTCAGTGGCCCAGATAGACATCAATCACGCGCGGGTCGTTTTGCACCTGTTCCATCGCGCCCTCGGCGAGAATCTTTCCCTGGTGCATTACCGTGACCTTGTGGGCAATCTGCTCGACGAATGCCATGTCATGTTCGATAACGATCATCGAACGGTTCTGGCAGATCCGTTTGAGCAGTTCGGCCGTGACCTCGCGCTCGCGCACGCTCATACCGGCGATCGGCTCGTCGAGCATCAACAGTTCGGGCTCCTGCATCAGCAACATGCCGATTTCCAGCCACTGTTTCTGCCCGTGCGACAGCAAGCCGGCTTCGAGATCGAGCTGACTGGCGAGGCCGATCTCACCAGCCACGCTTCTCACGCGGTCCATCACGTCGTCGGTGCGGCGAAACGCCAGCGCACCGAACACGCCACGTCCTCGCGGAAACGACACTTCGAGGTTCTGAAACACGGAGAGGTTTTCGTAGATAGACGGTGTCTGGAACTTGCGGCCTATCCCTTTGCGCACGCGGCGAAACTCCGGCAACTGCGTCATCTCTTCGTTGCGGAACTTGATGCTGCCGTGGGTCGCACGCGTCTTGCCGCAGATGAGATCGAGCAGCGTGGTCTTGCCCGCGCCGTTCGGTCCGATCACCACGCGCAGCTCGCCGCGATCCACATACAGGTTGAGCGAATCGATCGCCTTGAAGCCGTCGAACGAGACGCTCAGCTCTTCCACAGCCAGCACGAAATCGGTATTGCTCATGAGGCGCTCCTTGCGCCGCGGCGCGCGAGCCACGGCTTCACATGACTGTCGTAGAGACCGGCGAGCCCGTTCGGAAATGCCATCACCACGCCAATGAAGAGCGCAGCCATCAGGAATAGCCACAGGTTCGGAAAGCTCTCCGAAAACCACGTCTTGCCGAGATTGACGAGCACCGCGCCGTAGACCGCACCGACCAGCGACATGCGTCCGCCGACAGCGGCATAGATCACCATTTCAATGGAAGGCACGATCCCCACGAACGACGGTGACATGAAACCCACCTGCAACGTGAACATCGCGCCACCGATCGCGGCCAGTATCGCGGCGACGCAGAACGCGAACACTTTGAACATGGCCACGTCGTAGCCCGAAAAACGCACGCGGTCTTCCTTGTCGCGCATGGCGAGCAGCAGCGTGCCGAGCTTGCTGCGCTGGATTTGCCGGCAACAGAGAATCGCCACCAGCAGCAGGACCGCATTGACGAAGTACAGGATCAGCTTCGCACCGTCGCCGCGAATGTCCCATCCGAGCAGCGTGCGCAAATCCGTAATGCCGTTCACGCCGCCCGTATACCCTTGCTGGCCGATGATCAGCACCGAAAGAATCAGCGCCACCGCCTGCGTGATGATGGCGAAGTACACGCCGCCCACGCGCCGCTTGAACATGGCAAAGCCCACCACGAACGCCAGCGCGCACGGTACGACCACCACCGCCGCGAGCGCGAACGGCAGCGAATGAAACGGCTTCCACCAGAACGGCAAAGCGGTGAGCTGGTTCCAGTCCATGAAGTCGGGAATGCCGGGCGTCGACTGGATTTTCGTGCTGACCGGGTCGGAGGCTTCGAGCTTGAGGAACATGGCCATGCAGTAGCCGCCGAGGCCGAAGAACACGCCTTGCCCGAGGCTCAACACGCCGCCGTAGCCCCATGCCATTACGAGGCCGACCGCAACGAACGCGTAGGTCAGGTACTTGCCCATCAGGTTTAGACGGAACACGTCGAGCGCGAGCGGAAACACCACGAGAATCAGCGCTGCCAGCACGGCGATGCTGCCGTAGCCATCGGTCGTCAGCCAGCGCCACAGCGCGGGCCGCAGGCCGGCGCGCCCGGCTGCATGATCCGGCGAAGCGGGCACGCCGGCGGAAGGGTTCAGCGGGTCCATATGCGTTTCTCCGGGCTGAAGCAATTGATAGGTCGGTTCAGAGGCGCGCTCAATGAAAGATCACGCACGGCGCACCTTCGACGCGAAAAGTCCTTGCGGCCGCAGCATCAGCACGATCACGATGGTCAACAGCGTCACCACGCGCGCCGACGAACCCGTCATGAAGAACTCGCTGATCGACTGCATCTGCGCAATGCCGAACGCGGACGCCACCGTGCCAAGCAGGCTCGCGGCGCCGCCGAACGTCACCACGAGGAACGAATCGACGATGTAGAGCGAGCCGCTGGTCGGCCCGGTGGAACCGATCGCGGTGAACGCCGCGCCCGCGACGCCCGCCATGCCGCAGCCGATCGCAAAGGTCAGCCGGTCGGTCTTGCGTGTGTCGATGCCCGCGGCATTCGCCATCTGACGGTTCGCCACCGTGGCCCGTACACGCAGGCCCCAGCGCGAGCGGTACAGCGCCAGCAGCACGCCGCCTGTCATCAGCACGGCGAGGCTCATCACGAAGAGGCCGTTGATCGGAATGTCGAGGCCCGGCTTCGGCGACCATGAGCCCATCAGCCAGTCGGGCAAAGTCGGGCTCACTTCTTTCGGACCGAATACCGAGCGGAATACCTGCTGCATGCCGAGGCTCAACCCCCAGGTGGCCAGCAAGGTGTCGAGCGGGCGCCGGTATAGATGACGGATCAACGCCCACTCCGCGACCCAGCCTGCCGCGAACGCCAGCGCGAAAGCCGCACAAATGGCGAGCGGGAAATACACGGGCGCGAAGCCGTGCCAATAGTTGTCGGCCAGCTGCGAAAACATATAGATCGTGTACGCGCCGATCGTCATGAATTCGCCGTGCGCCATATTGATGACGCCCATCTGGCCGAAGATCACCGCCAGCCCCAGCCCCATCAGCAGCAGCACGCTGAAAAGGCTCAAGCCCGCGAAACCCTGCATCAGCGTGATGTTAAGAATGTCCGAAGCCGACATGTCGCTCTCCTCGAATTGATCGGCGCGCGCTCGCACTGCGGCGAGCGCGCTGCACTCGTGGCTTGCCGCGGTGATTACTGGTAGCCCTTCGGGAACGGATTGGGCTCGATCAGATCCGGCGATTCCGCGACCACCTTGAACTGGCCGTCGGCCTGCGCCTGACCGATCCGCGTGCGGCTCCACAGGTGATGGTTCGCGTGAATCTTCACGTAGCCTTCGGGCGCGGTCTTCAATTCGATGCCGGGCGAGGCCGCCACCACCTTGTCGACGTCGAAGCTGCCGGCCTTCTCCACCGCCGCTTTCCAGAGCCATGGCCCGAGGTAGGCCGCCTGGGTCACATCGCCGATCACGGATTTCGGTCCGTATTTCGCCTTGAATGCCGCAACGAATTTCTTGTTGTTGTCGTTCTCGAGCGATTCGAAATACTTCATCGCCGAATAGAAGCCCGCGAAGTTTTCGCCGCCAATGCCGAGCACTTCGTCTTCCGTCACCGAGATGGTCAGCAGGAACTGCTTGTCCGCGGTGATGCCGGCCGCTTTGAGCTGCTTGTAGAACGCCACGTTCGAACCGCCGACGATGATCGCGTAGATGCAATCCGGCTTGGCGATCTTGATCTTGTTGATCAGCGAATTGAAGTTGGTGGTGCCGAGCGGGTAGTACTCCTCGCCGACCACCTTGCAGCCGGTCAGATGCTGCTCGATGTGCTTGCGCGCAATCTTGTTCGAGGTGCGCGGCCAGATGTAATCCGAGCCGATCAGGAAGAAGCTCTTGGCCTTCTTCGTCTGGTTCGCCCAGTTCAGCCCCCAGAGAATCTGTTGCGTCGCTTCCTGGCCGGTGTAGAACACGTTGTGCGACTGCTCAAGGCCCTCGTAGAAGGTCGGGTAGTACAGCAGGCCGTTGTCGCGTTCGAAGATCGGCAACACGGCCTTGCGCGAGGCCGACGTCCAGCAGCCGAACACGGCGGCGACGTGATCGTTCTCCAGCAGCTTCTTCGACTTTTCAGCGAAGGTGGGCCAGTCGGATGCACCGTCTTCCTGAATGACCTTGATCTGGCGGCCAAGAATGCCGCCCGCAGAATTGATCTGTTCGATCGCCAGCCGCTCGGCCTGAATCGAGCCGGTTTCGGAGATCGCCATCGTGCCGGTCGCCGAGTGCAACTGCCCCACCGTCACTTCGGTGTCGGTGACGGCAAGGTGCGTGGTGTTGACCTTCGCGGTCGGATACTGCTGGGCCCGCGCGATGCCGGACATGGCCAGCGCGGGCGCGGCAGCGAGCCCCATCAGCAGTTTGCGGCGCAGTGCCGAGGGCATGCCGGACTCGTTCTGATCATCGTGTGACATCGAATTCTCCTTGTAGTCGTGGTCGGGCGACCCGCGCTGGGAACCGGATGGCGGTGTCGACGCCACGAAAGGTAGGTAGCCAATTTGCGCGGCCCAATACGTCAGTTGACGTAGGGCGCGACGAAAATCCGCTCCCTATAATCGCGGCGGCGTGGCGTGCCCCAATGGCGCGAGGGGAAGGAGGCGAGCGCGAATGGAATGCAATTTGCATGGCCGCACCGCTAGCCACGGAATCCGCCGACGAAAGGCCTCGATGCACCAAACGCAACCACAGAACCCGCTGCCCGCCGGTCCCGCCACCCAAGCTGGGGCATCGCGCCCACCCGCAGGCGGCACGCAGCGTATCGTCAAGATCCGCCGCGACTACAACGCGTGGGTCGGCGACGAGACGCTCGAGGACTACGCGCTGCGTTTCACGCCGCGCACGTTCCGGCGCTGGTCGGAATTCCGCGTCGCCAATACGGCGATCGGCGCGGTGTCGTTTCTGGTGCTCGAAGCGATTGGTGGCGCGCTGGTGGTGAACTACGGTTTCACCAACGCGCTCTGCGCGATCCTCGCCGTCTCGCTGCTGATCTTCCTGACGGGCATTCCGATCAGCTATTACGCCGCACGCAACGGCGTCGACATGGACCTGCTCACGCGCGGCGCGGGCTTCGGGTACATGGGCTCGACGCTGACCTCGCTGATCTATGCGGTCTTCACTTTCGTTTTTTTCGCGCTGGAAGCGGCCATCATGTCGCTCGCGCTGGAGCTGTATCTGAAGGTGCCGCTTTCCGTGGCTTACGTGATCAGCGCGCTCGTGATCATTCCGGTCGTGACCTTCGGCATTACGTTCATCAACCGTCTGCAGGGCTGGAGCCAGCCGTTGTGGCTCGTGCTGCTGGTCGTACCGTACGTCGTGGTGTTGTGGCGTGAGCCGCATGTGCTCGCGCAATGGGTGACGTTTCGCGGCGTTTCGGGCAACGGCCACGAGTTCAATCTCGTCGCGTTCGGCGCGGGCTGCACCGTGGTGTTTTCGCTGATCGTGCAGATTGGCGAGCAGGTCGACTATCTGCGCTTTTTGCCGCCGCGCACGCGCGCCAATCGCTTTCGCTGGTGGGCCGCGCTGATCGCGGCCGGCCCTGGCTGGATCGTGCCCGGCGCGATGAAAATGCTGGGAGGCGCGTTTCTCGCCTTTCTCGCCATCCAGCACGAGATCGATCCGGTCAAGGCCGTCGAGCCCACGCAGATGTATCTGGTCGCGTATCAGTACGTGTTCCACTCACCCGAAGGCGCGCTCGCCGCGATGACGCTGTTCGTCATCGTGTCGCAACTGAAGATCAACGTGACCAACGCGTATGCCGGTTCGCTCGCGTGGTCGAATTTCTTTGCACGGCTCACGCACAGCCATCCGGGGCGCGTGGTGTGGCTTGTGTTCAATGTGCTGATTGCGCTGCTGCTCGTTGAAATGGGCGTGTTCGAAGCCATCAGCAAGGTGCTTGCGCTGTACGCCAACGTGGCGATTGCCTGGATTGGCGCGGTGGTGGGCGATCTCGTCATCAACAAGCCGCTCGGGTATAGCCCGCGCCATGTCGAGTTCAAACGCGCGCACCTGTACGACGTCAACCCGGTCGGCGTGGGCGCCATGCTGATCGCTTCGCTGATTGCCGCGCTCTCGCATGCGGGTGTCTTCGGCGCCACGGCTGAAGCGCTGTCGTCGTTCATTGCGTTGCTGGTCGCGTTCATCTGCGCGCCGCTGCTGGCCATCGCCACACGCGGACGCTTCTACCTGGCGCGCGACGGCCGCGACCTCGAACAGGGCGCGATACTGCGCTGCGTGATCTGCGAGAACACCTTCGAACGCGAGGACATGGCGCACTGCCCGGCTTACGCCGGTTCGATCTGTTCGCTGTGCTGCTCGCTCGATTCCCGCTGCAACGACTCCTGCAAACCGCACGCGCGGCTGCCCGCGCAATTCGGCAGCTCGATGCGCACGCTCTTTCCCAAGCTCAAGCTCGGGCCGGCGGGCTTGCGGCTCGCGCAGTACGCCGGGTTGCTGATCGCCGTGCTGACGCTACTCGGCGGCGTGCTGGCGGTGCAGTGGTATCAGAGCGTGCGCACCCTGCCCGATCTCGACACGACCGTCCACGAGGTGCTGCTGCAGGGCTATCTGAAGGCGTTTTTCGCGCTGGCGCTGGTCGGGTGTATTGCGGCGTGGTGGCTCGTGCTCGCCAACGAAAACCGCAAGGTCACGCAGGAAGAATCGCAACGGCAAGCCGAATTGCTGATGCAGGAAATCGAAGCGCACCGCAAGACCGACGCCGCGCTTCAGCGCGCAAGCGCCGCGGCCGAATCCGCCAACCGTGCCAAAAGCCGCTATGTGACGGGGCTGAGTCACGAACTGCGCACGCCGCTCAACAGCATCCTCGGTTACGCGCAACTGCTGCTGCAAGGCACCGACGAACTGCCGCCGGCGCGGCGCAATGCCGTGGAGACGATCTATCGCAGCGGCGGGCATCTGCTGGCGCTGGTGGACGGCCTGCTCGACGTTGCGCGGATCGAAGCCGGCAAACTTCAGTTGAACGTAACGGAGATTTCGCTGCCCGATTTCGTCACGCAACTTTCGGCGATGCTGGAACCGCAGGCCACCGACAAAGGCCTGCAGTTCGAATTCCAGACGGGCGGGCGCATGGCGGAGGTGGTGCGCATCGACGAAAAGCGCGTGCGGCAGATTCTCATCAACCTGATCGGCAATGCGATCCGCTTTACCTCTCACGGTTCGGTGAAGGTGCGCGCGAGCTATGCGTGGGAGACCATTACCTTCGAAATCGCCGATACCGGCCCCGGCATGCCGGCCACCGAGCTGGAACGGCTGTTCCTGCCGTTCGAGCGCGGCACGGCGGCGCGCGAACACGATCATGGCGCGGGGCTGGGATTGACCATCTGCCGCATGCTCACGGAGTTGATGGGCGGCAACCTGGAAGTGCAAAGCGAAGTGGGCAAAGGCACGCGCTTTATCGTCAAGCTGTTCGCGCCTGAAGTGCGTGCGCCGCAGTTGCTGGCGAGCGGCCCGCTCAACGTGAAGGGTTACGATGGGCCGCGCCGCACGGTGCTGGTCGTGGACGATCTCGCGGAGCAACGCCGCATTGTCGTGCAGACGCTGACGCCGCTGGGCTTTCACGTCGTGGAAGCCGCCAGCGGACCGGAGGCGCTGCAATGGCTCGGGACCGCGTCCGCGGATCTGATCGTGATGGATGTGTCGATGCCGGACATGGACGGCTTCGAGGCAAGCCGCCTGATTCGCGACAACCATCTGTCGGCCGCGCCGGTTCTGATCCTGTCGGCCAACGCATTCGCGGACGATCGCGACAAAGGCGCCGCAGCCGGTTGCGACGACTACCTCGCCAAGCCGCTCTACATTCCGCTCCTGCTCGACAAACTGGCCGCGCTGCTGCAGTTGCACTGGATTGTCGAGCCGACCGAAACCGCTGCGAGCGCCTCCCCCGTTGCACGCGCCGACGTAACGGCGAGCCTGCCCGCCGCGTTGCGCGAGAAACTGCATGCGCAACTGGAAATGGGCTACGTGCAGGGCTTTATCGAACAACTCGACGCCGCCGAGCATGGCGCACCGGAACTCGCCAGCGTGCTCGAACCGTTGCGCGCGCTTGCGCGCCGCTTCCGGCTGACCGAACTCGCGCATCTGCTCGCGCCTACCCAGCAGGTCAATCCCGATGCATGACGACACTTTGCTCCTGCCGCCCGACACGCAACCGGACTTGCCCGACGGCAAACCGGTGGTGCTGATCGTCGACGACACGCCCGACAACCTCGCCCTGCTCTCCGATACGCTGCAGGCGTCCGGCTACGCGGTACTGGTGGCGCTCGATGGTCAATCCGCGCTGCAACGCCTCGCGCGCATTACGCCCGACGCCGTTCTGCTCGACGCGTTGATGCCTGGCCTCGACGGCTTCGAGACCTGCCGGCAGATCAAGGCCGATCCGCGCAACCGGCATCTGCCCGTGATCTTCATGACCGCACTGACCGATAGCGAACATGTGGTGCAGGGATTTCGCGTGGGCGGTATCGATTACGTCACCAAGCCGGTCAAGCCAAGCGAGGTCAGCGCGCGGATTGCCGCGCACGTGCAGCGTTCGCGCCAGCAGCGTCAGGCGGACAGGGTGCTGGAGATCGGAATGCGCGCGGCGCTGATCGCGGCGGCGAGCGGTGAAATCAGATGGCAGAGCGATCTGGCGCGGCAACGGCTCGCCTGGTATGAGACGGGCCGCAAGCTGACAGAAGGGGGAAATGATGACGGAGGCTGCCTGGTTTCGGCTTCGTTGACACCCAGCCGTGCTGACGAAGCCACGCTGTTGCATCACCCGCTCGTCGAAGCCGGCCCGCGGCTGCCTGCCGTGCTGGCGCAATGGCTCGCGCGCTGGATCGAAGCCGGCTGCGACCTGCAAGCCGCCTTCGAGACCGCCGCCGACCGCGTGCGCCGCGTGGCGCGTGTACTGGGACCCGCGACGCGCGGCGAATGGGTGATCCTGCTGGAAGAATTCGACGACGCCGCTCATACCAGCGCCCTCGCCTCCCAATTCGGCCTGACGGCGCGAGAAGCAGAGGTGCTGCTGTGGCTCTCGCGCGGCAAAACAAACCGGGATATCGGCGACATTCTCGGCATGGCGCCACGCACGGTGAACAAGCACCTCGAACATGTGTTCGGCAAGCTGCATGTTGAGACGCGCGCTGCTGCCGCAGCGATTGCGGCGAAGGCGAGCACGCGGTATTGACGCAACTGGACAACGACGGGTTTGGTCGACGCACCGGCCAGAATTGTCTATCCCTTGTTTGTGGGCGGTTGGCCAGGAATACGGTACACGACAGACTTGTACTTTGGCGTTACACGGCCTTCCACGATGACACCGCCAAGAGATTCGGCAATGCGGCGGCTGGGTCGGTTTTCCTCGGCAACCGGATACGTAAAGCTCTTACAGCCTATTGCGCGCGTTGCCCATTGTGCAACCAAAGTTACAGCTTCACGGCCAAAGCCCTGCCGATGGCGATCTTCACGAATCCAGATGCCGAGTTCCGGAGCCTCGGTCCCTACGTGATGAAGCCCTGCCAATCCGAGAAAACTCCCGTCAGCGCGTTGACGCACCACGAAGACGTAGTCCGATCCGTCGTCTATCTTCGGTATCCAGGACCGCCAAACAACATTGAAATCATGCCGGGAAGCGGGAGGCTCCCACCCCATGTAGCGGGTCAGCGAGGGGGTGATGCACATGAAGGCTTCGTCTGCATCGTCGACCGAAAACGGCCTGATCGAGAGGCGCGCCGATTCAAGCCAAATATCCGTCTGTCGCTGCGCCATCGGCCGCCACCCTTTGAGCGTCGTCTATATGTCTACGATTGTCGAGGAATCAGAAACCTGCGTCGACTGTCGATTCACGGCTGTATGCATGGCCCGTACCGTAATCAACCGTTGCGCCTCAGCGCCTCAAACGCCGGTTGAAAGAGCAACTTTCTGCTAAAGCTCTTCAAGCGATTTTATTCCCGGCCGACGGACAAAAACAAAAGTTGTGCAAACCCCCGATTGGGGCGAAACCTTGGCATCGCCATTGCATGTTTGGACCGATTCCGCCTGAATCAGCTCTTTCATATGTCCTGTTCGGTCAAGAGCGTGACTTCATCCGCCGTGTGCGTCCGCCGCCCCCTTCGAGCGACTAAACTGGGCTTCGGTCTTTCGAGGGGGCTTCTCTCAAGCGAACCCCACCCCTCGATTTTTCGGCCTGCCGCTCCCTCGGGCGGCAGGCTCTTTTTCGTGGACCTCTTCAATATCAGGCCGTACGCATGACGACTGCCGGCCTCACCATCGGGTGAAAGACGACCCGCTCCAGTTGCAAAACCGCATGACGCTTTCGAGGAAAGCATGCAACTACCGTACGTAGATAATTTCATCAAGGATTGGCAACACGGCGTCACCTACAACATCTGCGCCTATCGCAAACTTTCAGGGCAGGAGATGGCGCGCGCGATGCAAGTCTTCATTCAACAACAGGGCGAGCGTCAACCGAAGCAAGGATCGGTTGTCAAGATTTTCTCTGTGATCGGCCTTGGGGACCCTTAGCCGAGGTGAT
Source organism: Paraburkholderia sp. RL17-381-BIF-C (assembly GCF_046026435.1). NCBI lineage: Bacteria > Pseudomonadati > Pseudomonadota > Betaproteobacteria > Burkholderiales > Burkholderiaceae > Paraburkholderia > Paraburkholderia sp. RL17-381-BIF-C. The sequence goes on from NZ_JARESX010000047.1 coordinate 28,263, forward strand.
GTGTCAGACACGTCCGCGATCGTGCGCGTGACGTCTCGCTGGGCAATAGCTCCGAAGCGCGCCGAATGGGAGCACACGCCGCCGTGCCGACGCCGCGGTCTAATCGAACATTGACAGCAGTTCCGCAATGTCCGCGTCAGGCAATCGCTTGGCGAGCATGTCCCAGAAGATCACGTCGCGCATTGCGCTGGCATCTTCGGCCGTTTTCCACTCGCGCGCACCAACAATGGAATTGGCCGTCTCGCGAGCTGCGGAAACAATTGTCTGAATGTCTTGTTTGTGCATGAATCCGTTAACGGTCACGCGTAGAGCTTATTTAGCCTGAGGCGCAATCGTTTGCTAAAAATTTTTTCCACCTCGACCCGGCCGCAAGACGATGCATGTGCGGTGAACGAGTTGAAGATAGCGCTCCACATGATACAAGCGCGTTCCGTGCGCAAGGAGACAGGAAACTCCTTACTCGAAAACCCGCGCGGATCGCGAAGCCACGCCTGCTGAACACCGACAGGCCACACACGCCGGAAAGACTGCCAGGCGGGCAGCCGGCGCGAATTCATAGCTCTGGTTGATCCGGAAGGAAATCGACACGCTCAACGCTCGTGCCCGGACCGATGCCGAACGCACCGACTCGTGATGACCAGGCTCCGCAGTGACGGGAGAGTCGGCTTGCGAGGGTGTCACATTGAACAAATGTGAAGGCGGTCGTTTCCTGGGACGTATCGTGTTGCAGCATCCTCGGCAGATGGACAGTGCCGGCGACGGGCGACGACCTATATGGTCCCATCTCCAAGCGCACGGCCTGACCGACCGGACGTCATTCTAACGCTCCCGATGTGTTGCACCACTTTGCGGCGGTTATCGGAAAGCTTCTGTCCGAGAAGACCAAACCTCGGGACGCCATGCGCGAGGAGCTGAGGCACCCACTTCCCGATACCAATGGCAGACATTCGTGACAGTGCACCACGCGACGAAGCGGAAGCACCCAAGTGAGATAAACCTAACCGCAAATACATTCCTCGCGATATATTTCGCCCATATTGGCCATTTCGCCAATATCGGACAGCAATAATTCCGCATCGCTGATAAATGAAGAATATATGCGCTATACATTCCGTCTCGCTTCTGTTGAAAATTGCACCGGCAATTTCGAAACATTACCCGCCTGCCGGGACGAATCAGACGCCCAGCAAGGCTGTGGACCACCTGACTATTCCGTGTCGTAAACAGCCAACGTGTTGGCCAATTCAGCCATGAAATATTGTCGTCAGAATCAAACGTATAGCATGAGCCAATAAGAAAAAGACAGGGTCTTGGGGAGAAGACTTTGCAGACCACAAATTTCCGGGGAAAAATAAATGGATTTGGTACATACTCTGCCGCGCAATTCACGGCAAAGTGCCGTGCCGATGCAAACCAGCGCTCTGACTCGCGTCGACATCGCACTGTTCAATGGTTTCGCATTGCCTAAGGTCGCTGCAATCATCGAGATTTTTCAGAAGGCTAACTCGCTCGCCGCGACACAGCGATCGGGCCGCGCACGCTACGACGTCTCGTTGCTCTCCGCGGCGGGTGGGCGCATTGCCAGTTCGTCATCGGTATTCGTCTGGACCGACGACGTCCAGTCGCACCGAGGCACGAACGAGTCACACCTGTTGTTCATTGCAGGCGGTCCGGGCGTGCAGCAGGCGTGTCGCGACGAGCGATTGAGTGACTGGCTGCGCCGCAGGCATCCGTTCAGCGAGATCGTGCATCCGATCGCGGAAGGGCAGTTGCTGCTCGCGGCGGCCGGGCTACCTAGTCGCTACTGTCCGCTTCTTTATGGAGGCAGCGAAGCCCACGGCCTGCATCCGGCGCGATCGCTGACAGAAGCGCCGAGTGCCGTCATGACGGCGCTGCGCATCGTCGAAGAGGATCTCGGCGCCGATCTGGCACAACAGGTCGCCGGGTCGATCGCGCCTCAGCCGAAAGCGCCCTTCAACGCGTCGCTCACACTTGGCGCGACGCCCCAGATCAGCGAAAAAATTCTGGCGTCGGCGCGTTGGCTTGAAGCGAACGTCGATCGTCCCATCTCAATCGACGACGCGGCGCAGGTCGCGGCGATGAGCGAGCGCAACTTCCTACGCCGCTTCAAGAGCGAGATCGGCATCACACCCTCCGACTATCTGCTTCGCGCGCGTTTGAATATGAGTTGCCGGATGCTGGTCGAATCGCGTCTGCCGGTCGACAAGATCGCGCGCCGTTGCGGTATTGGCAGCGGCGGGCAGTTGTCGAAACTGTTCAGGAAATACCTGGCGACAACGCCGACTGATTACCGGATGCGCAACCAGGTGGCACCGTAAAAGTCTCCCCACGAAGGTGCGGGGTCAACGGGATGCGATTCAATCGCTCCTCGCCGACGAACAGGTGCTGGCGTATGAGTCGCAGACCCGGCTAACAGACTGCGAGTCTTGCGAAGACGGGTCCGGGCAACCGCTTGACGGACGGCGACCCTTGACTCTATCGGCCAAGATTGTGGTTCATTCAGCCGAGCTTTCGTTGCGCTAATAGAGCTTCAGTAACATTCAAACCTGTCGATTCGTTCTTCAATGCGCAAGGACGATCGCCCCAACCAACTGGCCATTCGATCCCAAAGTTTGAATGAATGGCTTTTTATTCCGACGGTTCAACGTAGCGAGTGCATAGGAGTATGGGCGAGTTCATTCCAGAGTATCTGATCCGCGAACAGGCGGCGGTGGGTGCGCTCGTTCTGTTCGCCATTATGCGCATTGTCTGCGCTGCCGTCGCCTTCGAGAAGGGATGGCGCATATCCGTCGTGCAAGCTTATTGCATTGCGATCGCAGCGCTTTACTGCCTTCCCCAGCTATTCGATCTGTTCGTGTACTCGTATGGAATGCAGGCCGCGACTGCGGCCGCGGAACTCGAGGGTAAAGCAGCCGGCTCTGCGATTGCCCTCTTTTTCGCCCCGATTCTGAGTCACAGGCTCGGCTACGAATAGTTGCCCTTCAAGTTTTCGGCCCTTCACGGCGTCTGCAACGTCCCGTCTTTCAACCTTGTCTGAGTCCACGTCGTAACGCTGATCTCGCACGGATATTTCGCCGCCTCGGCTTCATCGAGCTCCACGCCGAGACCGGGTTTGTCGTTCGCATAGACGTAGCCATCCCTGAACTCGGGAAGCCCTGGGAAAACGTCGAGCAACGCAGCCTGCGGACCTTTGAGGTCCTGGATCACGAAGTTGGGCGGCTCGGTGCCGGACCACTCCTGCACGCCGAAATTACGCGCGGCGAGGTCGATATGGATATTCGCCGCATGCGCCATCGGCGACATGTCGCCCGGTCCGTGCCACGCCGTCCTTACGCCAAACTGCTCGGCGAAAATCTGCAGCTTGCGTCCGGCCGTGATGCCCCCGATCTGGCTCAAATGCACGCGAATATAGTCGACAAGACGTTCGGTGATCAGAAAGCGCCATTCGTACGGATTGTTGAATAGCTCACCCTGAGCCAACGGCGTGGTGGTCTTCGCGCGTAATTGCCGCATCCATTCGCCCTCTTCGAGCGCGATCGCATCTTCGAGAAAGAACAGATCGTATTGCTCCAGTTCGCACGCAAAGCGGATCGCTTCAACCGGTTTGAGACGTTCGTGCACGTCGTGGCACAACGCGACGTCGAAACCGATCTTGCTGCGAATGCCGTCGAACAGCTTGAGGGTCTCGCGCATGTACTTTCGGCTGTCGAGATACACGCCCTCCGCCGAACCCGAAGGCGCACTCGACGGCGCCCTGCCATAGCCGCCCCCGCCATAGCCCCCGCTCTGGCAGCGAATATGCGTGATGCCCTGCTCGCGATACTTCTGGATGTTCTCGCAAAGTTCATTGAGGTCGCGGCCGTCGGCATGCCGGTAAATCGGCACGCCTTCACGGCACTTGCCGCCGAACAACTGATACAACGGCATATTGGCCTGCTTGCCCTTGATATCCCACAACGCCATATCGATGCCGGAGATCGCGTTGTTCTCGATCGGCCCATTGCGCCAGTAAGCGTTCTGATGCATCAATTGCCAGATTTCCTCGATCGCCTCGGCATCGCGTCCAATCAGCAGCGGCCGCAAATATTCCTCGATCAGACATTTGACCGCTACGTGGCGGTAAGCAAATGTCGCGCAGCCGAATCCGACCAGACCCGGCTGGTTGGTCTCCACCTTCACGACGATCAGGTTGATGCCTTCCGGCGCGGTCAGAATGACCTTTACATCGGTAATCAAAGTTGCCATTTTTCAGCCTGCCAGAAACGAATCAGAGAGAACCAGTCGGCACGGTCAGCGTATTACGTGCGATTCAACGAGAGCGGCGCTTCACGCTTCGCACGCTGATCGGAATGAGCGGGCACGGTCATCATCAGGATCACGGAGAGCAGCAAACCGCCCGCCATGAAAATGTACGAAGCCGCCGGGCTGCCGGTCGCGCCGTTCAGATAACCCACCACCCACGAGCCCGCAAACGCACCGAGCGCGCCGCATGCGTTGATGAGACCGATCGCGCCGCCGAGCACGTTGCTCGGAATCAACTCCGGCACCAGCGCGAAGAACGGACCGTACGGCGCGTACATCGTTGCGCCCGCCACGACCAGCAGCGCGAACGATATCCAGAAATGCGAGCCGCCGATCAGATACGACGCGACGAACGCAACCGTGCCCACCAGCAGCAACGGCCATACGAACAGCTTGCGATTGCGTGTCTTGTCCGAGAGCCACGAGGCGAGCAGCATGAGGATGATCGCCGCGAGGTACGGCACGGCGGCGAGCCAGCCGACCGAAACGATATCGATCGTGGACGCTGCCTTGAGGATCGACGGCAACCACATGATGAAGCCGTACACGCCGATGCTCCAGAGCGCGTGGATCGCGCAGAACTTCATCACGATCGACGAACGCAACGCCGTCTTGTAGTCGCGCACCGGCGCAATGTCGGCCTGCTCGGCTTTGAGGCGCGCGGTAAGTTCGGTCTTTTCGGCTTCGCTCATCCACGGCGCGTCGGCCGGACGATCCTTGACCGTGAACCACCACACCACCGCCCAGATGAGCGCCGGCGCACCTTCAATAACAAACATTTCACGCCAGCCGAAACTGCGCACCAGATAGCCCGATACCACCGACATCCACAAGACCGTCACCGGATTGCCGAGAATCAGGAAGGTGTTGGCGCGCGAGCGCTCGGTGCGGGTGAACCAGCGGCTGATGTACATCAGCATCGACGGCATCACGGCGGCTTCCACCACGCCGAGCGTGAAGCGCAGCACCATCAGCATCGGAATATTGCTGACCATGCCGGTTGCGGCCGCGCACAGTCCCCACAGAATCAGGCTGAAGAAGATCAGCTTCTTCACGCTGTTGCGCTGCGCGTAGATCGCGCCGGGCACCTGGAACAGGCAGTAGCCGAGAAAGAACAGCGAGCCGATCAGCGAGGACGTGCCGTGCGTGATCCCGAGATCCCTGTCGATCCCGGCCGCGGCGGCAAAGCCGTAATTGGCGCGATCGAGATAGGCGAGGCTGTATGTAATGAAGATGATGGGCATCAGATACCACCATCTTTGAGTTGCTACGGGCTTGACGCTTTCCATGATGTCTCCGGATCGGTACGGCGCATACAACGGTTGACTGCGCGCGAGTCGTTTATTTGTTCTGCTGTACTCGCGCGGACCTGCATTCAATAAAGTTTCAGAGTACGGCCAGCCATCCGCCGTCCACGTAAATGATCTGGCCGTTCACATAGCTCGACGCAGGCGACGCGAGAAAGACCGCCGTGCCGACGAGTTCTTCCGGTTTGCCCCAGCGTTTCGAGGGGTTGCTGCTTTTCACCCATGCGTCGAAAGCGGCGTTCTCGATCAGCGGTTTGTTCATGTCGGTGAGGATGTAGCCAGGGCCGATCGCGTTCGCCTGGATATCCGAGGCGGCCCACTCGGCGCTCATCGCGCGGGTCAGCATCTTGATGCCGCCCTTCGCCGCGGTGTAAGCGCCGACTGTCGCGCGGCCTGCTTCGCTCGTGAGCGAACCGATGTTGATGATCTTGCCGCCCGTGCCGCGCGCGATCATGCGTCGCGCCGCCTGCTTCGCGACGATGAATGCGCTCGTCAGGTTGGTGTCGATCACGCGCTGCCAGTCGCTCAGTTCGAGATCGACGAGCGGCTTGCGAAACTGGATGCCCGCGTTATTCACGACAATGTCGATCTGCACGCCGTCCTTATCCCACTGCGCGAAAGCCTGGGCGACAGCGGTCTCGTCGGTGACGTCGAATGCGCGACCCAGTGCCTGGTAACCCTTGCCGGCAAGTTTGCCGACCGACTCGGCAACCGTATCCGCGCGCGTGCCGTTGAGCACGACGCGCGCGCCCGCCGCGGCCAGCCCCTCGGCCAGCGCAAAGCCAATGCCGCGTGCCGATCCGGTGACGAGCGCCGTGCGGCCGGTGAGATCGAATAGTTGGGTCATGCTGGATCCTCTGTGCAATCGGAAGAAAAGGCGCGAGTACGCCCATCGCGACGGCGCTGCGCGTCGCGTTTCAAGTTCATGGGGTGGCTGTCCGCGAGAGAGGCTTGCGTCAGGCCGGTTGATCGTTGGCGGTGTCGTTCAATGCCGCGCGGTCTTCGAAATCCTGCTCGGCGCGTTTGATGAGCGTGAGTACGGCCTGTTCAGCGGCCTCCGGATCGCCCTGCTCGATCGCGATGCACAGCGCCTCGTGCATGGGCAGTGAACGGGCCGGACCACCGGCGATTTCCGAGCTGAGCTCGAAGCTCGTGCGGAGAATCGCCGACAGCGCGTTCTGCATCTGCTGGACGAACTGGTTGTGACAGGCCGCCAGGATCGCGCCGTGAAACGCGAGGTCGGCGGGAACGTATTCGCCGTGACCAGCCACCGCGCGCTCCATCGCCTTGAAGGCACGGCGCACCGCCACGCGATCTTCCGGCGTTGCGCGTTTGGCGGCGAGTTTGGCGGCGTTCGGTTCGATGATCAGGCGCAATTCCATCAGGTCTTCGATCAGACCCGGCTCGACGGTGCCGGCGCGCGCGCGCCAGGTGATCACGTCGGGATCGAACAGTTGCCACTGCGAGCGCGGCAGCACGATCGTGCCGTAGCGGCGGCGTACCTGCAGCATGCCCTTGGCCGAGAGCGACTTCATCGTCTCGCGGATGGTGATGCGGCTCACCTGCATCTGCTCGGCCAGAATCGGCTCGGCGGGAAGGATATCGCCGGGCATGAACTTGCCTGAACAGATCTGTTCGCCCATCTGGTTCAGGACCTGCCTATGTAACGTCGCCACCATTCACTCTCTAGGTCATACGTATGATGTAGAAGATAGGCGTGTACCGGTTCCATCGCAACCAGGGATGACCCTCGGGGTGCGTTCCGCCCTGACCACGTTTTGACTCAATTTTAACTAACCAGTTAGAATATATTGGAATCGGAGATTCGGGACGAGTCACGAGCCTTCTATTTTTGTTCGCATTTGCGATGATTTTCTGGGGAAAACGACGTGTTACGCCGTAAGTTTTTATCGTCAATGGTCCTGATGGCTGCGGGCATCGCAGTCGCCAAGGCCCGTGTGATTTTCGGCGGCATGCCGTGGTTCAAGGATCCGGTGGTGCTGCCGGAGCCAGTGGTGGCGGACGGCTGGAAGTTCTTCACGGCTCAAGAGGTCGCCGCTGTCGAAGCAATCGCCGACCGGCTGATTCCGTCGGACGAATTGAGCATCGGCGGCAAGGAAGCGGGCTGCGCGCTCTTCATCGATCGCCAGTTGAGCGGCGACTACGGCCGTGCAGCCACGCAATACCGGCTGGGAGAATTCAAGCCGGGCACGCCGAGCCAGGGTCCGCAGATCAAGGACACGCCCGCCGAGCGCTATCGCGCGGGCCTGAAGTCGCTCGACGACCACTGCAAGCAGAATTTCAGCGGCAAGGCCTTCAATGCGCTTTCGCCCGAGCAGCAGGATGGTCTTCTCAAACAGCTCGAAGCCGGCGCGCTCGCGCTCGGCAGAGTCGATTCAAAGGCCTTCTTGAACCTGGTTCTACAGAACGTGCGCGAAGGGTTCTTCGCCGATCCGATCTACGGCGGCAACAAGGACATGGCCGGCTGGAAGATGCTCGGCTTCCCCGGCGCGCAATACGATTTCCGCGACGTGATCGGTCGTCAGGGCGAAGACCTGAAGATCATTCCGATCAGCCTCATCAGCCGCAAGAGCTGACGCGCGCGGATCCAATTGCATCACTGCATCACTGCACCCCACTGCAACAAGCGGAGAATTACATGGCACTCAAACGTGCTAAGGCCGACGCCGTAATCGTCGGTCTCGGCTGGGCCGGTTCGCTCATGGCGAACGAATTGACCCAGGCAGGTCTGAACGTGGTCGCGATCGAACGCGGCGCATGGCGCGATACCAGCAGCGATTTCCCCACCACGGTCGACACCGACGAACTGCGCTTCGCCACGCGCCGCGCTCTCATGCAGCCGCCCGCCGTCGAAACGCTGACGTTCCGCAACACGTCGGATCAGACCGCGCTGCCGCTGCGCGACTGGAACACCTACCAGTTCGGTATCGGCGTGGGCGGTGCCGGTACGCACTGGAATGGCATGACGTGGCGCTTCCTGCCGAACGACTTCCAGACCTATACGAACACGGTCGAGCGTTACGGCAAGAGCAAATTCCTCGAAGGCATGCAGGTGCAGGATTGGGGCGTAACGTACGCCGACCTCGAACCGTTCTACGACAAGTTCGAGCGCCTCGCCGGCACCTCGGGCCGTGCGGGCAACATTCAGGGCAAGCTCCAGGAAGGTGGCAACCCGTTCGAAGGTCCGCGCAATCGCGACTATCCGTTGCCGCCGCTCGAACGCACGCGGGTCGCAACGATCTTCGATAAAGCTGCGCGCGAGCTCGGCTATCACCCGTTTCCGGTTCCTGCCGGCAATACCTCAGGCGCGTATGTGAATCCGCTGGGCGTCCATATGGCGCCCTGCACATATTGCGGCTACTGCGAGTTCTTCGGTTGCGGCAACTGGTCCAAGAGCAGCCCGCAGGCGTGCATCATGCCCGCGCTCATGCAGCGCAAGAATTTCAGCGTGATCACCGAATCCGAAGTGCTGCGCGTGAACCTCGCCGAAGACAGGAAAACGGCGACCGGTGTCACCTTCGTCGACCACGACAACAACGAGTGGGAGCAGCCCGCCGACATCGTCGTGATCTCGGCCTACCAGATGGACAACGTGCGCCTGATGCTCCTGTCGGGCATCGGCAAGCCATATAACCGCGAAACCGGCGAAGGCGTGGTCGGACGCAACTACGCGTATCAGACCATCTCGGGCGCGTCGATTTTCTTCGAAAACGAGCGGCTCAATCCGTTCATCGGCGCGGGCGCACTCGCGCAGGCGATCGACGACTTCAACAGCGACAACTTCGACCACAGCAACCACGATTTCATCGGCGGCGGCGTGGCGCTCGTGCACTCGACCAACGGGCGGCCGATCGGTTTGAGCAATGGCGTGCCGCCCGGCACGCCGCGTTGGGGCAGCGAGTGGAAGAAGGCGTATCAGCACGCTTACCAGAACTACAACTCGATCTACGTAATGGGCAACAGCTATCCGCATCGCGACGTGTATCTCGATCTCGACCCGGAGTACAAGGACCGTTTCGGTCGACCGCTTTTGCGCGTGACGTTCGACTGGATCGAAAACGACAAGCGCTCGGCGAAGTTCATGGCCGACAAGTCCGAAGAACTCGGCCATGCAATGGGCGCGAAAACCGTTGTGCGCAGCGAGCCGACCACCAGGCCGTTCTCGCCGATGGACAATCTGTCCTCGCATACGACCGGCGGCGCGATCATCGGCGACGATCCGAAGACCAGCGCACTCAATCGCTACCTGCAAAGCTGGGACGTGCATAACACCTTCGTGGTGGGCGCGTCCGCGTTTGCCAACAACGGCGGCTACAATCCGACCGGCACCGTCGGCGCCACCACGCTGTGGGCCGCGGAAGCGATCAAGTCGCAGTATCTGAAATCGCCCGGCCCGCTGGTGAGGATCTGAACGTGCGCGCCAAGACATTCATCGGTTCATTCAGCGCGGTGTTGCTCGCCGCCGCGGCTTTCGTCGCGTGGGATCATGCGGGCGATGCGCACGCGCAGAACAAACCCAACGCGCAGAGCAACGCCGGCAGCCAAAGCGCATTGAACGCGCCTTCGCCGAAGGCGGCGCCGCTTTCATCCGCCGATTCGGACGCCGTCAAGCGCGGCCTGTACCTGGCGCGCGCCGGCGACTGTATCGCCTGCCACACGGCCGAGGGCGGCAAGCCCTTCGCAGGCGGCCTGCCGCTGGAAACGCCGTTCGGCAAGATCGTCGCGAGCAATATCACGCCCGACAAGGACACCGGCATCGGCACCTGGAGCGACGCGGAGTTCATTCGCGCCGTCAAGGAAGGACGCGGCAAGCACGGCGAATTCCTGTACCCGGCGATGCCTTATACGGCCTATGCGAAGGTCAGCGATCAGGATCTGCGCGATATCAAGGCGTATCTGGATACCGTCCCGCCTGTGAACAACAGGGTCGACGCGAATCAATTGCCCTTCCCGTTCAACATCCGCATGCTGATGTTCGGCTGGAATCTGCTGTTCTTCGACAAGACGCCGTTCAGGAATGACGACAGGCAGTCGGTGGAATGGAATCGTGGCGCCTATCTGGTCGAAGGGCTCGGTCATTGCGCGTCCTGTCACACCGCGAAGAACTTCCTCGGCGGCGACGAGGCCGCGTTGCAAGGCGGCTCGCTGCAGGGCTGGCACGCGCCTGAAATTACGGGCAATGCGTACACGGGGCTCGGCAAGTGGTCGACGGATGACATCGTCGAATACCTGCATACAGGTGGCAACAATCGCAGTGTCGCGTCGGGCCCGATGGCCGAAGCGGTGACGAATTCGCTGCAACACCTGAGCACTTCAGACCTCCATGCAATGGGCGTGTACCTGAAGAGCTTGCCGGGATCCGATCGCAAGCCAGCGGCAGCGCTTGCGGCAAACGACTCCACCATGACGCTTGGCCACTCGCTGTTCATGGCGAACTGCGCCGCGTGCCACCGTTCGTCAGGGCAAGGCGTGACGGGCATGGTGTCGTCGCTCGCGGATAGCGCGGGTGTACAGGCACCCGATCCGACCAATATGCTGCGCACGATCCTGATCGGCAGCCGCGGCGCTGTGACGCAAAGCAATCCGACCGGCGCGGCCATGCCGAACTTCAGCTGGAAGCTGACGGACGGCGATATCGCAGCGATCTCGACGTATGTGCGCAATAGCTGGGGCAACGCGTCGGCGCCGGTCTCCGCCGACGACGTCAAGAAAGCCCGCGGCAGTCTCGGCGCACAATCGGCAATCGGTGTGGCGCAGAACCGCTAGCAGGTCACGCGCCTGTTCTTGCAATGTCAAAAGCCGGCGTGGTGTCACGCCGGCTTTTTTGCATCGCGATCCATTCAACGCATTTCACAGATCTGGCTAAAAGCCGAACAGGCTGCGAGGCGTCGTCCACAAGACACGGCGGCGCGCGTCGGCATCGGGAATCAGGCGCTGAAGCAGCGTCAGCAGCGGGGCATAATCCATCCGCACCGGCGAGCGCAGGAACGGCCAGTCCGAACCCCAGACGCAACGATCCGGTCCGAAGGTGCGAAGAAGTTGCCGCGCGAAAAACTGCGCATCTTCGTACGGATAGTCCAGCTGCGAAAACTTCTGCAGACCGGAAATCTTGACGGCGGTGCGATCGGTATCGGCAAGACGCATCAGCGACTGAAAACCTGGCTGGTTGATACCGGCCGCCGGCTCAGGTCGACCGCAATGGTCGATGAGCAACCGCGTCGCGGTTCGCGCGATCAGCGGCTCGAGTGCGACCAGTTGATCACCCGTCACCTGAATCTGCGCGAACATATCGAGGTCCGCCAGCATGCCGAAAAGCGGCTCGGCATGCTTCATCGCTTCGACGCCTTCCATTGCCGGATTGAAGGCGACGCCGACCACGCCCGCAGCCTTCATTTCCTGCAGCGCTTGCCGGTTCACATTGTGGTCCACCACGGCAATGCCTTTGAAGCGATCTCCATGCTGCGCAATGGCGTCGAGCATGCAGCGATTGTCCGTGCGGTAGCCGCTCGTCGGCCCGACTAGCAACGCATGCTGCACGCCGCACGCATCCATCACGCGGGCAAACTGCGCAGCGGTGCCGATTTCCTGCATCGACGGCCGGTACGCGGTGTCGGCGCGATAGGGAAAGCGTGCGGGATCGAAGACATGGTTGTGACAGTCGATCTTCTCTTCGTCGAAAATTGTCATTGGAGGGACTCTCCGAGAGATCCGCGGCGGCGGCGTGCCGTCTCGAACAGAGCGTACGTGCTTCGATAGGCGAGGTCGAGCCGTTCTTTCACGGGCAGCGACGGCATCGGCATTTCCACACTCACGGCCGTGCCGACAGGCAGCGCGTCCAGCAGATCGTCGAGCGGCAATGCACCCTGACCGGGAGGCAAGCGGCCAGTGCGTGCCTCGAGAATCGTCGCTTCGTCACCGACGGGATCGTCGTGCGACGCGTCGCAAAGCTGTACCGCTTGCAGCATTCCCGGCGGCAGTGCCCGGATGTCCGCCGCACTGCCGCCCGAGCGCGCGAGATGCAACGCATCGACGAGAATCGCGAGATTTGCACTGCCCGCGCGCTCGACAATCGAGCGTGCCTCACCCAGCGTGCCGACGTGGCGCCAGCGCATGAACTCAAGATCGACGCGCAAACCATATCGCGCGGCAAGTTCGCACAAGGCCGCGACGTTGGCGGCCAGCCGCGCTGCGTCGGGGTCGTCGCCGGAAATCGTCACGCATGCAGCGCCCAGATCGGCGGCTGCATCGAACATGGGCGCATAGGACGCCACGTCGATCTCGGGCAACACCGGAATGAACTCCACGTCCTGCACTCTCATGCCTTCGTCGGCGAGAACGCGTTTGAGTGCGCGATGCGCTTCGCTACCCACCACGGACGGATAGGCGATCGCACCTGGCGACGTGGGGTTGGACCTGAGCCCCACCGCGTCGAAGCCCGCGCGCCGCGCTTGCACGACCCACTCCAGCGGAGCCAGCTCCAGCGCCGTGAGATGCGCGACCGCAAGCTTTGGCGCTACTGTGGAAGCGTTCAATATGTCGCCCTCCCGCCGGTCAGATCGAAAGTGAAGCCGCTCGTGAAGCTGCATTCGGGACTGGCGATCCAGCTGACCATCGCGCCGACCTCTTCGATCTGCAGGAAGCGGCCCATCGGAATCTTGGCTTTGCTTGCCTCGATATGCGCGTCGGACATCTCTTTGAACAGCTCGGTTTCGACCATTGCCGGCGCGACGCAGTTGATCAGCACGTTGTCCTTCGCCAGTTCCTTCGCCGCGGCTTTGGTGAATGCGATGACACCCGCTTTCGCCGCCGAGTACCCAGAGATGAACTGTACCCCCTCCTTACCCGCGATCGACGCCACGTTGACAATGCGGCCGCCGCCGCGTGCGCGCATATGCGGAATGGCGGCACGGCAACAGTAAAACACGCTGTTCAGATCCACGGCGATCACACGTTCCCACGCATCCACGGGATATTCCCAGCACGGCGCGACCGGCCCGTTGATTCCCGCGTTATTCACGAGAATATCGACCTGTCTCAACGCGTCGAGCGTGGCCGCGAATGCCTGCTCGACCGAGCCGATCGAAGCGACATCCACCTGCTGCACATGGTCCGGCGTGAAGCCGAGCCGTTGCGGGTTGCAGTCGCTCACATCGAGGTCCCATAGCGCCACGCGCGCGCCATCCGCTTTCAGCTTTTGCGCGATACCGAGGCCAATGCCACGCGCGGCGCCCGTGACGATGGCCACTTTTCCGTCGAGAGAGCGAGTCATATCGGGTTACTTCCTTTCGTTAAGAGATGATGTTCTTGAATTCGATGCGCTTGATATCGCCGACCACGAAGATGTACGACAGCGCGCCAACCAGCGTGACGGTCGAAATGAAGGCGAGCGCGTAGACGAACGACCCCGTCGCGTTGACGATCAGGCCGATCACGAGCGGCGTGACGATGCCCGCCGCGTTGGCGAACAGATTGAAGATGCCGCCGCTCAGACCCAGCAATCCTTTAGGCGCGATGTCGGAGACGATCATCCAGGCGAGCGCCGACATGCCTTGAGCGAAGTAGGCGACACACAGAATCGCGATGACCATAGCGGTCGATTCGACATAGTTGGCGAGGACAATGCTCGACGCCGCCAGCAGGCCGGCGATCACCGGCAGCTTGCGCGACCAGTTCAACGAGATGCCACGGCGCAGCATGGCGTCGGAAATCCAGCCGCCCGCAAGCGTTCCCACCGATGCGGCGATGAAAGGCAGCACCGCGATCAGCCCGACCTTGAGCCACGGCATATGACGCTCGGTCACGAGGTAAGTCGGGAACCACGTCAGAAAGAACACGTTGGTCGAGTTGCAGGCGAACTGGCCGATACAGATGCCAAACATGCTGCGCCGCCTGAGCAGCGCGCCGATATCGGACCAGCGGAAGTTCGTGGCCTTCTGGCTGCCGTCGACCACGCCACCGCCCTGCGCGATATAGTCGAGCTCGGCCCGATTCGCGCTCTTCGACTGGTGAGGCTCATGAAAGCGCATTAACCACACGCCGCCGAACAGCACCCCGACCGTGCCGACGATACCGAACAGCGCGCGCCATCCATAGCGTTGTTCCAGCCAGAACAGCAACGGACTCAGGAACGCCAGCCCCACGTATTCCGCGAACGTATAGATGCCGGTCGCTCTAGCGCGCTCGCTCTGCGGAAACCAGATCGCCACGACGCGGCTATTGGTCGGAAAACACGGCGCTTCGGCAATGCCGATCAGAAGACGCATGATCAACAGCGACACAAAGCCGGTCGCCAGACCCTGCAAACCCGTGAACAGCGACCAGAGCGTGAGCGCGAAGAAATAGGTCCAGCGGGTGCCGACGCGGTCCAGCATCACGCCGCCGGGAATCTGGGATGCGGTATAGGTCCACGAAAACGCTGAAAAGATCACGCCCATCAAGGCCGGATTGAGGCCGAGTTCGTGACTCATGCTCGGCGCGGCAATGCCGGCGACGCTGCGATCCAGATAGTTGATCATCGTGCCGACCGCCAGCAGCGCGAGGATGCCGAAGCGGGCGCGGGTTCGCCGCGCGGTCGTGGCGACGTCGATTGTCGCGGCGCCTGACTGAGTTGCGTGGTTCATGGTGTCTCCATCCTGTCTGCTTTCTTGCGCGGCGCGCGTTGCCGGTCCAACCGGTGCGCGTTACGCGATGCGGAAGTCGGGCTCCCGTTGAGCAGATACTAGATAGGTGACGCGCGCTTGTCGTATGCCGAGTTTCAGCTACCCTATAACTTTTGGTTAAGATCTCCGGATACGCGTTCTGGAGGATCCATGCGGTTCAAGCTGAGGCAAATGGAAGTGTTTCGCGCGGTCATGCTGACCGGGTCGATCAACGCGGCGGCGAAGATGCTCTACGTGTCCCAGCCCGCGATCAGCAAACTGGTTTCCCACACGGAAACCACGCTGGGACTGCGCCTCTTCGAACGCACCAAGGGGCGGCTCATCCCGACGGCGGAAGCGCAGGCGCTCTTCAGGGAAGTGGAACAGGTCTATCAGGCGGCGCTGAGCGTCGATGAATTCGCGCGGGCGTTGGCGCTCGGGCCGGCGAGCCTGTTGCGGGTGTCGTGCAGTCCGTCGTTGGCGACCTCGATCGTCGCGCCCGCGATCGTCGAGTTGAAGCGGCAGTTGCCGGCGCTGAGCGTGGACTGGCACACCACGCTGATGGCCGACATGCCGCTCGAAGTCCTGAGCAAGGCCGTCGACGTAGCCATCACGTCAATGCCGATCGAACATGAACATCTCGATGTGGTGCCGTTCATGCGTGGCAGGATGGTCTGCGTGGTGCCGCCCGGTCACCGCCTCGCCGCAGCCGAACCCATTGCACTCAGCGAGTTGATCGGCGAACCCATGGTTCTGTTTCGGCGCGACATTCCGTTCGGCACGATGATCGCGCGCGCGTGCCAGCAAGCCAATGTGGAACTGGAATCCGTGGTGGACGTTACGCGCGCCGATCAGGCGCTGGCGCTCGTCAAGGGCGGTCTCGGGCTCGCCATTGTCGACGAGTTCGCCGCGGAGGCACAGGGTTTGATCATCCGCCCGCTGGTCGAGGAACTCGAACTCGTCTCGACGTTTGTCTATTCGAAGTTCTCTCCCCCATCGCGCAACACCGCACTGTTGATGCACGCGGTCTACGAGCAGGCGCAGCGGATCGATCGGCATATTCATGGTGTGTCGCTGCCGGAGTGAGGCCGCAATGGCAGCGCGCCGTACCCGACCGCTGATATGGATGGAGGCCGACACTGCCGATGTTGCGCTGGCGTCGTAGTCCACAAGCACGCCCATGTTGCCCCAAAAAACGCATCACAAAATCGCAGCGGTCGGCACATTCAGCAGCGCGCCGTTTGCAGAGGAATGCCGGATAGTCCGAAGGCACTTCTACGAGTGCGTCGCTCTCGATAACATGGATAGGCTCAGCGCCTCGCGAGATGGAGGCCCGCGAGCATGCATCGCACGGACCCGCCTGCCATTTCGATGGTCGGCACCTCCAGCGGAAGCAGCTGCGCAGAGCGCTCGATCAGCTCGCGCTGCTGGTGCGTGAGGCACTCGAAAGCGCGCCTGGAGAGCGCGAGCACCCGTCCATCCCGGCCCGACAGTTCGAGCGCGTTGCCGGCGAAGCTCGCGATCTGTGCATTCTGCAATGCGATCACCGTGCGACCGGTCTCCGTGAGACGCCGGTGAATATCGTCGCGGCGCTTCGGGTCGACGATCAGATTCATGCCGACCAGCGCGAACTCGGTGGCGACGCTCATCATGACGTTAGTGTGATAGACAGGGCGGCCATCGGCATCGGCTGTGTCAAAGCATATCGGTTCAAAGTTGAAATGCGTACAGAACCGTTCCAGCGCAACAGGATCCGCTCGGCGTGAGCGCGCTGTATAGGCGATACGAGCGATGTGATCGAGCACCATCGCGCCCGTGCCCTCGAGAAAGACGTCGTCGTGCTCCAGCCCGGAATAATCGATCACGTCCTGAACGCGATATTCGCTCTTGAGCATCTCGATCACGTCGGCCCGGCGCTCGCGCCGCCGGTTGACGTTATGCATTGGATACAGCGCAACATGACCGCCGGGATGGGTCGAAAACCAGTTATTGGGGAAGACGGAGTCCGGCGTGCCCCGCTCTCCATGATCGTCGAACAGATGGACGCACACGCCCGCGGCACTCAGCACACGCGCGGCTTCGGTGACTTCCGCGTGTGCCGCGGCAGCCAACGACTGTGCCGTGCCTTCGCCGCCACACGGCGCGCTGCGCTGAAAAGCGTTGTCGGCGGCGGTCTCGGGGTTCGGAAGAAAACGATGCGGGCGGATCATCACGACCGAGGCCGGCGCTTGAATCGACAGAAGTGTCATGGATTGCGAGGGACGAAAGACAGTGGGAACGACGACGGGCTACGTTAGATTCAGCGGGCGAATGCGAGGACGTCGGCCGCCCCGAGTGCTGGCTCCGACGCTTTTTCCTGAGACGCGCCGATTAGCGCGAACAGATTCTTCGGATCAGTGGCAGGCGGGATCAGCGAGATTTCGACGCCCGCATTGTGCTGACGCGCGAGCCCGTCGAGGTAACGAAGCGCCGAATAGTCTTCGAGCGCGAAACCCACTGAATCGAACACCGTGACTTGCGTAGCACTATCGCGCCCGGCTGCTTCGCCTCGCAGGACGCGCCACAGTTCCGTGACGGGGAAGTCGGCGGGCAGTTGCTGGATGTCGCCTTCGATTCGAGTCTGCGGTTCGTATTCGACAAACACACGCCCCATGCGCAACACGTCGGCATGCAACTCCGTCTTGCCCGGACAATCGCCGCCGACAGCATTCAAATGCATACCCGGAGTGATCATGTCGGGCGTCAGGATGGTCGCGTAAGCTTTGTCGGCTGTCACTGTCGTGACGATATCCGCGCCGCGCACAGCTTCAGCGGTGGACGCAGCCCGCACGGTACGCAGCGCCGGAAATGCAGACAGGTTGCGTACGAGCTTGTCCGTCGCACGCTCGTCGAGGTCGAACAGTCTGATTTCCTCGATGCCCATTAGCGTGTGGAATGCGATTGCCTGAAACTCGCTCTGTGCGCCATTGCCGATGAGCGCCATCGTTCTGGGTTCCGGCCGCGCGAGTGCCTTTGCCGCAAGTACCGACGTGGCGGCCGTGCGCAGTGCGGTGGTGAGCGTCAATTCCGCAAGGAGAAGCGGATAGCCCGTGTCGACATCGGCCAGCGCACCGAACGCCATCACGGTATGGATGCCTCGCTCTGCGTTGACCGGATGGCCATTGACGTACTTGAACGCGAACAACCGTGAATCCGCAACGGGCATTAACTCGATCACGCCCTCCCGCGAATGGCAGGCCACGCGCGGCGACTTGTCGAAGTCGTTCCATCGAACGTAGTCGGAATGCAACGTGTCGACGAGTTCACTCAGGAACCGTGGGACACCTAATGAAGAGATCAGTCTGCTGGTAGCGGGCACATCGAGGAAGCGGGTCATGGGGTTTGTCTCCTGGGTTGGGCGCGGCTCCGCGAGCCGCCTGATAAGCCATTATTTCCGCAACCCAGGCCAACAAAAAGTGTCCACTTATGACAAAATAGCTACCTTAATGAGCAATTTGCCCATACTGAATGGCAATTTGTTTATCCGACGCAACCATTGCCGTCAACGAACGGCGAAGCGCCCGTTTCAGCGTCATGCAAAGGAAGCGAATTACATGATCAGCCTTGACGACGTGGACCATCAGCTCATCGCGCTGTTGCGCGACAACGCGCGCACGCCAGTCGTCACACTCGCCCAACAGTTGCGGGTGGCGCGGGCAACGGTTCAGAACCGGTTGACCCGGCTGGAAAAGAACGGCGTGATCGTCGGCTATACGGTGAAGTTGAAGCCGGCCGTGGAAAAGCACCGGATTCGCGGGCTGATGTCGATTGCCGTGCAGGGCAATCGGGCGGCAGAGGTCGTGAAGGTGTTGCGTGGTCATCCAAACGTCGCCACGATTCACAGCACCAACGGGCGTTGGGACCTCATTGCGGAACTGCTGGCGGACTCGCTGGAGAATTTTGATCGCGTACTCGGCACGATCCGTTTGATCGACGGCATTGCCAGCACGGAAACCAGCATTCTCTTGTCGACACACAAAGCGTGATCGCGGCACGCACGGCGCGCCATGCCCAAGCCTGCTGTTCCAGGCGTTTCCCGCCAACAGCCGCGCGCATGCACCTCCTGATTTGCATCCGCGATCATTCGCTCCATTAATACAAAGGATTAGAAAACAGACTTTTACTTATTCTTTTTGGTTTCCGATAAAGGCACCAGGCCATGCGCGCAATCGCTGCGTTCATCCACTGAAACTGCTGTGCCTCAAGGAGAAACCCATGACGTCCTATCGCCCCGCGGACACACCACCCCCATCAGACGGCGCCCCGGCCAACATGAAAAAGATCGCGGTGGCGAGTGTGATCGGCACGACCGTAGAATGGTATGACCTGTTCGTCTTCGCCACCGCCTCGGCACTCGTCTTCAACAAGGTGTTCTTCCCCGGCTTTGTCCCGTTAGTCGGCACCTTGCTGGCGTTCGGCACGTTCGCCTCCGCCTACCTCGCGCGCATTGCCGGGGCCGCCCTCTTCGGCCATTTCGGCGACCGGCTCGGACGCAAGGCGATGCTGCTGGTGTCGCTCATCATCATGGGCATCGCGACGTTCTCGATCGGCCTGCTGCCGAACTATGCGTCGATCGGCATCTGGGCGCCCATTCTGCTGCTCACCTTGCGCGTCATTCAGGGACTCGCGCTCGGCGGCGAATGGGGCGGCGCCGTGCTGATGGCGGTGGAACATGCCCCCGCAGGCAAGCGTGGACTGTACGGCTCGTGGGTGCAGATAGGCGTGCCTGCCGGCACCCTGATCGCCAATCTGGCGTTTCTGGTCTGCAATGCCACACTTTCAAACGACGCACTGCTCTCCTGGGGCTGGCGCATTCCGTTCCTTGCGAGCGCATTGCTCGTGGGGGTCGGGCTTTACATCCGTCTGAACACATCCGAAACGCCGTCGTTCCGCAAGATCAAGGAAGCCGACGCGCAGGTCAAGTTGCCGATCGCCGAGGTCCTCACCCGATACTGGAAGCAGGTTCTGCTCGGCGGCATCGCGACGATGTCGACGGGCACCTCGTTCAACCTGATTGTCGCGTTCGGGCTAACCTATGGGACGCAGACGCTGGGATTCTCACGCAACGCGATGCTCTCCATTGCACTGATTGCCTGCGCGCTTTGCATCGTGTTGCTGCCGGCCTTCGGCAAGCTCTCTGACATCGTGGGCCGCAAGCCGGTGATCATCGGCGGCATTGTCGCCGAGGCTCTGCTCGCTTTTCCGCTTTTCTGGCTGCTGGATACGCGCGAGTTTCCGTTTGCGCTGCTCGGTTATCTGCTGATGATGACCGCCTTCGCCGCGAACTACGGACCCATTGCCACCTTCCTCGCGGAGTTGTTCGGCACCGAAGTTCGCTACTCCGGCCTGTCGGTGAGTTATATGTTGTCGGGGCTGCTCGGCAGCGCCGCTACGCCGATTGTCACCACCGCATTGTTGTCCGCTACGGGCAGAGGTTCGTCGGTGGCGTGGTACATGATGGGCTCGGCTGCTGTTTCGGCACTCGCGCTCGTGCTGCTCGCGGAGACGCTCCGCCGCGATATCTCGTCCGCGGCGCGCGCGAATGCCGCCACCGCAAGCATTTCGTGAAGGGTTGATATGCAAACGGAAAAGGCCGCTCTGATGCAAGACACACCAGACTCATCGTTACTGCACAGCCTCGAATCCGTCAGCTTCCCGACACTCGGGCATTTCCTGGAGAATGGCTTCGCGGACCATCGCCTGCGCGCGATGGTCCGCAACGTGAAAGTAATCGGGCGCGCGGTGACGCTCAAGTTGCTATCTCCCGACGCCATCCCCGTGAACCGCGCCCTGTCGCAACTCAAACCCGGCGATGTGCTGGTGATCGATATGAGCGGCAATCATACTCATGCGCCGGTTGGAGCAGTCACGGCATGCGCCGCGCTCAACGCCGGCGCGAAGGCCGTCATTGTCGACGGCGTGGTGACCGATCTCATCGAACTACGCAGCACGCGGCTGCCAATATTCGCGCGCGGAACGTCATTGCTGACGACCAAAAAACGCGACACCATGTCGAGTCAGTTCAACGAGCCGGTGGTGTGTGGCGAAGTCGTGGTGCGCCCAGGCGACATTGTGCTGGCCGACGACAATGGCGTGCTGTTCACCCAGGCACCGGCGCTTGCCGCCGTGATCGATCTGGCTCTGGCGTCCGATCACGCGGAACCCTCGATTCTGGCTCGGCTCAACGCCAAAGCGCCGCTTCACGAGGTCCTGCAATGCTTCATCTCATCAAGTATTCACGCCGCTAATGATCAGCATTAGAACAATGAAGTTGACGGACACTGACACGCTAACGAACACTACGCCCACTACAGCAAGTGAGAACCCGGGAGACTTCTGAAATGCAATCCACCCCTACCCCCGATCGCATGAGCGAAAAACCGGCGCAGCCGGCTGCCGAACAGCAGGTAAGAGAGGAACTGGCGGCGCTCTACAGGCTGGCCGCGCACTTCCGCATGACCGACATGATCGACACGCACATCACGGCGCGCCTGCCCGGCTTGCCGGGGCAGCCGCCGGCATTTCTGATCAACCGCTATGGCGTGCTGTTTCACGAAATGCGCGCGTCGGACCTCGTGAAGATCGATCATCTCGGCAACGTCATCGACGAGCGGGCTCACAGCGAACCGGCGTTGTTTCGTGTCAACGCCGCGGGATTCACGATTCATTCGGCCATCCACGCGGCACGCGACGATCTGCATTTCGTGATCCATACGCACACCGCCGCGGGAACAGCGGTATCGGCTCAGGAGCAAGGGCTGCTGCCGATCAGTCAGCATGCGTTGAAGTTCTACGGCAAGCTCGCCTATCACGATTACGAAGGCATCGCGCTGGAACTCGGCGAGCGTGAGCGCCTGGTGCGCGACCTCGGTTCCTGCAAGGCGATGATCTTGCGCAATCATGGGTTGCTTGCGGCCGGCGCCACGGCAGCCGAAGCGTTCCACGAGATCTATTTCCTCGAGCGGGCCTGTCAGGCGCAAATCCAGGCGCTGGCCGGCGGCAGCGCGTTGCACATTCCACCGCGGGGAGTGTGCGAGTTGACCGCGAGCCAGTTCGCTCGCGAAGACTCCGCGGAAATTTCGGAGTTGGCATGGCACGCGGCGTTACGGTTGATCGACGACCCGCAATCCGACTACCGCAGCTAAGCCCGTTTTCTGCTTCAATGCCATGACCAAATTAGTTCTAATGAGCCGTGACTACGACATGTCACACCTCGTGCAGCCGATTCTGCGCGCCGCCCCTGAATTGGATGTCGTGGTGCACGGCGAGCAGTCCGCCGGCGATGCTGAAATAGCCGTGTGCTGGAACCCGCCGGCCGGCGCGCTGGCGGAGTTGCCGAAACTGCGGCTCGTTCATAGCATCGCCGCGGGCGTCGACAACATCCTGTCAGACCCTGCCCTGCCCGCCGTGCCGCTGTGCCGGGTCGTCGATCCGCAACACGCGCGCGGTATGAGTGAATTCGTCACGTGGGGAGTGCTGCATTTTCATCGCCAACTCGACCGCGTGCTCGCCAATCAGCGTCTTGACCGCTGGTTCCGCCACGATCAGCGCGATGCTTCCGAATGCGCCGTCGGCATCATGGGATTGGGAGAAATTGGCAGCCGCGTCGCGACGGATTTGCAGCGCTTCGGGTTCGCAGTGCGCGGCTGGGCGCGTAAGGCCCGTGAATTGCCGAACGTGACGACCTTCGCCGGCGCCGAGGAATTCAAGCCATTTCTCCAGGGGACGGACATTCTCGTGTGTCTCCTGCCGCTCACGCACGAAACCCGCTGGATTCTCAACGCAAACACGTTCGAGCACTTACGGCCTGGCGCGAAGCTGATTCACGTCGGCCGAGGCGAACATCTGGTGCCCGCGGATCTGATCGCGGCACTGAAGAGCGGGAAGATCGGCGGCGCGATCGTCGACGTGTTCCCGACCGAACCGTTACCCCCCGAAGATCATTTATGGCGCGCACCCAATCTGATCGTGACGCCGCACATGGCTTCGGTGGCAAGCTCGGAGACGATCGGCGCGCAAGTGGCGCACAACGCACGCAGGCTGATTCGCGGCGAACCGCTGCAGAACATGGTCGACATCGCGCGCGGATATTGAGCGAGGTTGCTGAGCGAGGCGTTAGCGGCCAACACCTTCCTCCTGGCCGTCGATGAACACATTCAGGGCATCGATAAACGCGGCTTCGGCGGCGCTCAACTTACGGTCCTGTGACCACAACATGTAAATATCGAGGTCGGCCACGCCTTCATCCGGCGGCAGGCGCTGAAGGCGGCCTTGAGCAATGTCGTCGCGTACGACATGTTCCGGCAGGCAGCCTATGCCGAAGCCCGCGAAGATGAAGCGCCTCACCTCGGTCATGCTCGACGACGAACCCACCACGCGCCCGGTGAAGCCCATCTCGTCACGAAAGAACGTGAGCGGCGACAGGTGGTCGCCCACCTTGTCGCCGGTGAAGGAGACAAACTTTTCGCCGGCGAGATCGGCGACCCGAAGATCGTTACGCCCAAAGAGCGGATGATGACGTCCGCAGAAAAGCGCATACCGTTGACGCAGAAACACACGGCTGTCGACCCGTTTGGGTAACGCGCGCCGTGGCGTCAGTCCGAGCGTTGCGGACTTTTGCTGGAGACTGTTCACCACGTCGGCGCTGCGCATTTCCTGACTTTCAAGTTCGATACGCGGATACGTGCGATGAAACTCGGCGAGAAACGTATCGTAGGCCGGAAAATCGATGCCGCTGACGGTACTCACGCGCACCATGCCGGAGATATCGTGATCGCGATCCACCTCGGCGAGTGACAGGCGCGAAATCGTCCCGTATACGTCTTCAGCAATCTGCTTCACTTCGATGCCGGCCTGCGTGACCTCGATGCGCGGACCGTGGCGATCCACGAGGCGCAGACCCAACTGCTCTTCCAATCGGCGCAGCGCCTGGCTGACCGCGGGCTGCGTCAGATGGAGTTTCGCCGCCGCGCGACTCACGCTGCCTTCTTTCGCAATCGCAAGAAAAGTCCGCAGCAAATTCCAGTCAAGACGGTCGTTCAGGTAGGTGTCAGGGCGATCTTTACTCACGATGAGCCTCACTGATTTCATCATCCGCCAAAATTATACTTAGGATTAGAATTAGAAATTAGACTTATCATTTTTGATTACCGATAAAGGCATCACGACGAACCCGACGCGGCCATCTCGCCGCGGCTTCAGGAGTGTGTGATGCTAAAAATCAATGGTGAACGGCTCTGGACGAGCCTGATGAACATGGCCGCTGTCGGCGCTACGGCGGGCGGCGGTGTGCGGCGCCTCGCATTGACCGAACAGGACGCGGCCGGCCGGGCGCTTTTCTCGCAATGGTGCGTCGACGCGGGCCTCACGTTGTCCGTCGATCAGGTCGGCAATCTCTTCGCCCGGCGCGCCGGCAAACTGAACGATGCCGCACCCGTGGCAAGCGGAAGCCACCTCGACACCCAGCCCGAGGGCGGCCGATTCGACGGTGTGTATGGCGTGCTGGCCGCGCTCGAAGTTGTCCGCACGCTGAACGACGCGAACATTCAAACCGACAAGCCCATCGAAATCGTCGTGTGGACCAACGAGGAAGGCGCGCGATTCACGCCGGCCATGCTCGGTTCAGCGGCCTTTACGGGCATCATGCCGCTCGCTCAGGCATTGAGCACGCGCGATGCAGCCGGAACATCGGTCGAGCAGGCTTTGCAGGCAACAGGCTATGCCGGCGCGCGCGCCGTGCCTGGCGTTGTCTTCGACGCCTACTTCGAAGCGCATATCGAGCAGGGGCCGGTGCTCGAGGAAAGTGGCGTGCCGATCGGCGTCGTCACGGGCGGCCAGGCCATTCGCTGGCTCGATGTGCGCGTACGTGGGCAGGCCGCGCACGCAGGCACGACGCCGATGCAGTACCGCCGCGATGCGCTATTTGCGAGCGCGGAAATGGCCGCGGAACTGGAAAGCATCGCGGCAGATTTCTTCCCGCAAGGCCTTGCGACCATCGGCGAACTGCAGATCCGCAATGCATCGCGCAATACGATCGCGGCGGACCTGTCGTTCACGGTGGACCTACGCCACCCCGACGACGCGATGATCGAAAACATGGAAGCCGCGCTGCGCGAGCGCTTCGATGCCATCGCGAAGCGCCGCCGCCTCACGGTCGAGGTGGGGCAGCATTGGGTCAGTCCGGCTACGCCGTTCGACCCGCACTGTATTGCTGCGGTGGGCAACGCGGTGGAGGCGCTGGACTATCCGCATCAACGCATCGTCAGCGGGGCCGGCCATGACGCGATCCATCTCGCCAAGCATTGTCCGACCGCGATGATCTTTATCCCCTGCGTCGACGGTCTAAGCCATAACGAAGCCGAAGACGCCTTGCCGGAAGACGTCACGCGTGGCACGGACGTGTTGCTTCACGCCATGCTGGCGCGCGCGGGGCATGCCGTATGAACGCACACCCAACGCCGCGCCCGCCTGGCCTGCGGCGCACATGGCTCTTCGCACCCGGAAACAATTCCGAGGCCCACGCAATCGCGCTGCAAAGCGGTGCGGATGCCATTGTCGCCGACCTGGAAGAAATGACCTCGCCGCAAGACCGGCCGCGGGCACGCGAACGCATTGTCACGTTATTGCGCGAGGCGGCTCGGGCCGGCACGTTCGGTTCGGTACGGATCAACAAACTGGAGCACGACGGCCATGCCGATCTCGAAGGCATCATGCCCGGCGCCCCACGGGCGATTTTTCTGCCGCACGCGGAGAGCACGGCCCAACTGGCCTCACTCGACGATGCACTGGCCATCATCGAGCGCAAGCTGGGCATTCCGGCGGGCTCGACGGAGGTGGTTCCAGTTATCGAATCCGCGAAGGGTCTGGTCAATCTGGGCGCGCTACTTCAGGTGGGCGCACGAATAAAATGCTGCATGCTCGCAGTCGAAGACCTGGCGGCGAATCTCGGCGCTCGCCGCACACCGGGCGGTATCGAACTGCTTTACGCACGGAACCGCTTTCTGATCGAGAGCATTGCCGCCGGTTGCGTGCCGATTGATCTTCCTTGCACCTATCGGTCGGCGCAGGTGCTTGGGCAGGACCTGGACCTCTGCACGCAACTCGGATTCGCATCGAAAAGCGTCGTGTTTGCCGAACACGTGCCGGCGATTCACCGTGCGCTGACGCCATCCGCGGAGGACGTGCGGGCGGCGCATGCGCTCATCCACGCGCACGCCGCACAGCAGGCGAATCCGCCGGATGCCGGTTCGGCCTGGATCGATTATCCGGAGCGCAATAACGCGCAACGTCTGATCGCACGTGACGCGCTGCTGCGCGCCTTTGACGACAGCCGCAACGCGTAGGCCGCGCGCATCGCCGCCGCGGCTTTTATCGGCAGGGCTGTCAGGGTCGATCGCAAGAGGCGTGAACGCAACGATCTTTAGGATCGGGCGTCGGCGCAACAAATATTCGACTGGCAAAATTTTTTAAGCCAGCCACAATATTTGCGCGCCTGAAACGTCTTCAGACGCATGGAACCCCCACCCACCCCGGCCACGATGACCGAACGAGACAGCGACATCACCGCGACCGTGGTGCGTGAGCGCACGAGGCTCGGCAATTTCATCCGGCGCCGCATACGCGATCCAGACGATGCCGAAGACATCCTGCAGGATGTCTTCCACGAATTCGTGCAGGCCTACCGCCTTCCGGCGCCGATCGAACAGGCTAGCGCGTGGCTTTTCCATGCGGCGCGCAATCGCATCATCGACCGCTTCCGGAAGAAGAAAGAAGAGCCGCTATCGGACCTTTTTGACGACGACGAAGCCGGCAGTGAGTATCGCCTCGACCTGAACTTACCGGCGCACGATGCGGGCCCCGAAGCCCAATACGCGCGCGCTGTATTACTCCAGGCCCTGCAGGATGCGCTCGACGAGTTGCCGCCGAATCAGCGCGACGTGTTTATCGCGCACGAACTCGAAGGCCGGTCTTTCAAAGACATCGCGGCTGAAAGCGGTGTCACGCTCAATACGCTGCTTTCACGCAAACGCTATGCGGTCCTGCATTTGCGCGCCCGACTGCAGGCCATTTACGACGAACTGGATATTTAGAGGAGTTGAAGTATGAAATTTCGAATCAGATGTGCAGGTAAAGCGTTGCTTGTGATCGTCGGCATAGGCGTGCTGGGGTGGGCGGTCATGACGCTATGGAACTGGGTGATTCCGACGTTGTTCGTCGATGCCCGGACGATCGACTTTGCGCACGCACTCGGCTTACTGGTTCTGAGCCGCATTCTGTTTGGCGGATTCCGCGGACACGGCGGCTGCCGCGAGCGGCGACTGTGGCGCAAATGGGATGCCATGACGCCGGAAGAGCGGGAGCGCGTGCAGGCCGGCTGGCGATCACGGCCCGGCAAACGCGCGGAAGATTGACTATGCGCAAAACCCCGACGTCCGACTGCCACGAGGACTGGCCAGTCGTGACGGTGCGCCTTCCCTGGGCAATCGAACTGGCCGGAACAGGCGCCACAACCCGTATTCCTGACATTGATGCGAAGTGATGCCGGTCGGTGTTTTATTACTTCGCCGAGCCCGGTTAGCCCCGGGAAAACCTATGAGATCGACGACCACGACGCTTTTGCAGCGGCTTCACGAGCAAAGCCGGACAGAAATGATGCTCCGCGCGCGGGCCCAATTTCCGGGATCGAGTGATGAGTTTCAGACTCTCGCGGAAGAATACGACACGCTCGCCCCTCACCTGCGCGGGCGCTTTCTCGAAACGCTCGGGCTTTCCACCGACGACTTCGAATCCACGCAAGGGACGGCGCTGTCGTTGGCGGTTTCGGAGGAAATGGGACGATTTTTGCGCAACATGGTCCTTTCACATAAGCCACGTCGAATTCTCGAACTCGGCAGCTCGTATGGCGTATCCACGCTGTATTTTGCCGAGGCGCTTCGCACCTTGAACGACGGCGTGGTCGTCGCGACGGAACTGGACCCCGAGAAGTGCGCCCACCTCCGCGCCCACGTCAGAACCGCGGGCGTCGATGCCTATGTCGGGTTGCGTGAAGGTGACGTGTTCCAGACCGTTTCCTCATTGGACGGTGCGTTCGACATGGTGTTTATCGACGTATGGGCGAACACGTATCTTGACCTGTTCAAGCAGACCGAACGCCTTCTGCGCCCCGGCTCCATTGTTCTCGCCGATAACATGTACACAGCCGAGGACGCTGTCCGGCCCTTCAAGCAGTACCTTGACGGCAATCCACGCTTTTCAACGACAACGCTGGACTTTGAATCAGGGGTCGAGTTTACGGTCGTGGTTGCTTGAATTGCTGCGGGGTGGTTGTTGATGCGGTTGAGCGCGCGTCAGTTCCTCGATGAGCGCGCCAGCGCGCAATCGCCCCACCGCCAGCGCCGACCTCGCAAGACTCCACCACCGGGACACCGACGGGATACCGTTGCCCGGCTTGAAACTCGTGACGCGCGGTGATTCATGCCGCTTATCTTCTGCTGAATCGCGACACCCCGGAGCAAGCGGCGAATCGCCTACACTACAGAACCAACGGACACTGCCATCCCCGCGACGTTACTCCGCCATGGCGCACATCTTCTTCGCTGCTTCGATTCAGCGACATATCGCAACGCCCGAGCGCGAGATCGACGCACGCACGCTGAGCGAAGCGCTCGAGGCCGTCTTCGCCGCGCAACCTCGACTGCGCGGCTACATCCTTGATGATCAGGGCGCACTAAGGCGGCATCTCGCCGTGTTTGTGGATGGTCGGCGGGTGCGCGACCGACAACGCCTGTCCGATGCACTCGGCGAGCAGAGCCGGGTTTATGTCGTGCAGGCGCTGTCGGGCGGGTAAGTGGCCACGCAGATTCGAGCTTTGCATGAGATCGGAGTGAGCGCTAAAACGCCAACGCCGATCGACATCTGGACAAAGGAGGACACTCCACATGAGCGATCGATTGCTTGTCGCGACCCGCAAGGGTCTGTTCGTTCTGCGAGCCAATGGAGCAGGCGTCTGGGAGTTCGGTGAGTTGCATTTCACCGGCGAGCCGGTGAGCATGGTGCTGCCTGATTCGCGCGACGGTTCGCTCTATGCGGCGCTCAACCTCGGCCACTTCGGCGTGAAGCTGCATCGCCGGCGCGCGGGCATGGCGGATTGGGACGAGTGCGCGGTTCCCGTCTACCCGCCGCAGCCTGCCGGCGAAACGCGGGCCGGCGACAGCGCAAACGCGAATGTAGACACCGGCGCGGACAACGCGAACGCCGTCGCGCCCAGCGCGCCGCCTGCCTGGACGCTTCAGCAAATCTGGTCGCTCGAAACCGGTGGCCCAGACGAGCCAGGCGTCTTGTGGGCCGGCACGATTCCCGGTGGGCTGTTCCGTTCCGACGATGGCGGCGACACATGGGTGCTCAACCGTGCGCTGTGGGATCGCCCGGAGCGCCGCGAATGGTTCGGAGGCGGCTATGACGCGCCGGGCATCCATTCCGTGATGGTGGATCCGCGCGACAGCCGCCATGTGACGATCGGCGTATCGTGCGGCGGCGTTTGGCAAACGGTCAACGGCGGTGCGACCTGGCGCGTCACCGCCGAGGGCATGGAGGCTGACTACATGCCGCCGGAGCGGCGCGGCGACGCCCACGTGCAGGACCCGCACCGGGTCGTCCAATGCACGGCACATCCAGACACGTTGTGGACGCAGCATCACTGCGCAATCTTCCGCTCGACCGACGGTGCGGCACACTGGCAAAGAATCGAGGCGCAGCCATCGAGCTTCGGCTTTGCGGTTGCCGTGCATCCGCACGAGCCGGACACCGCCTGGTTCGTGCCTGCCGTGAAAGACGAGTGCCGGATTCCGGTTGACGGACGGTTCGTCGTCACGCGCACACGCGACGGCGGCCGCACGTTCGATCGCTTCTCGAGTGGCTTGCCGCCTGCCCCCGCGTATGACCTCGTGTATCGGCACGGCCTTGCGGTGGACGACTCCGGCAAGCGCCTCGCGATGGGGTCGACCACCGGCTCGCTATGGACGTCCGATGACGGCGGCGAAAGCTGGCAATCGATTTCAGCGCATTTGCCGCCGGTTTATTGCGTCCGGTTTGGATGACGGTCTTTGCCAATCAGACGGCGGCCTAAAGTGAAGGGTCGATAAGTTGCGCATACCCGCCAGTCCGCCGATATCCGCTGCCTGAGCGGACAAATCCGATCACCATCGTGCATTGCGTGCTCGCGCGTGGACCAATGGCTCGACGAACGCGAGCGCCAACACGAGACTGGGGAACGAAATGTGGATGTCGGTAATACACACCAGGTGCCGCCATCACCACCCGACGCTTTTTCGATAGACGTAGACGACGCGATGTTCGTCGGCATACGTTGCCCGAACAGGACAATCGCGCAGTAAGCTGTCAGTGAAAGTTAGCAATGAAATTGCGCCGTAAAAGTTGTCAGTGAAAGTAAGCACCAGAAAATGCGGCGCACCCAATGGGCTATGCTAACCCTCGATACGACCAGCCCAAGTTTCCTACAAAAAAATGAACAGCTTCGATTCGTCTATCGAAACATATCTGTCCAACATACACTTCGGTCATTTCGCGACCCAATCCATAGAAGTCATCGCCGACCTTTACACCTTCAAAGGCCTCGTGCTCATTCCCGTGCTGTGGTGGATGTGGTTTCAGCAGGACAAGCGCCGCGAATGGCGACGGGAAATGGTTCTCGCCACGCTTCTCAGTAGCGTCGTGGCGCTCTTCGTCGGAAGACTGCTGACTCACTGGTTGCCGTTCAGAGTGCGCCCCATCTATAGCGACGAACTGCATCTGCACTTTGCAGGTAGCGCTATCAAGGACGCACTGCTGACAAGTTGGAGTTCCTTCTCAAGCGATCACGCGATGCTATGGATGGCGGTCGCCACCGGTATCTTCCTCGTGTGGCGGGGCATCGGTGTGCTGGCGGTTTCCTTACCGTGCTGTTCATTTGCGTTCCGCGCGCCTACCTGGGTTTTCACTACCCAACCGATTTGCTGGTGGGCGCCGCCTTGGGAATCGGCATTACCTATGTCATGACGCGAGATGCGATCCGCGTGCGCTATGCGATTCCTGCGCTGCGATGGATCGAACGCTACCCGGGGCCTTCAGCGATGCTG
>NZ_JARESX010000048.1:0-57978 GCF_046026435.1 Paraburkholderia sp. RL17-381-BIF-C
CGGGAGTTCGTGGGTAATGATCCCTCGGCGCTGATTCTCGGCGACAACATCTTTTACGGTCATGATCTCGCCGGCCAACTTGAGCGAGCAAATACGCGTAGCGACGGTGCGACCGTATTCGCGTATCACGTGCACGACCCGGAACGTTATGGCGTAGTTGAATTCGACAAGAATTTCCACGCGCTCTCCATCGAGGAGAAGCCCGCGAAGCCGCGCTCGAATTACGCGGTCACCGGTCTCTATTTCTACGACAAGCAGGTGTGCGACATTGCCGCCGATATCAAGCCGTCGGAACGCGGCGAACTCGAGATTACCGACGTCAACTCATGCTACCTGCGGCGCAACGCACTCGAAGTGGAAATCATGGGGCGAGGCTACGCCTGGCTCGACACGGGCACGCACGACTCGCTGATCCAGGCGGCTACGTTCATCGAAACGCTGCAGAAGCGGCAGGGACTGGTGGTCGCGTGTCCCGAAGAGATCGCATTCCGCAGACAGTGGATCGACGAGGAGAAACTGCTTCAACTTGCAAAACCGCTTGCCAAGAATGCGTATGGCCAGTATCTGCTCAACCTTCCAAACGATCAGGTGGCGTGGCCAACCCGCTGACAAGACGACGGCTCAACCGGCGTGGAGTGGCTCGATGCCGGTACGCAAAGCGTTGAACGTGCGCCGCCGCACATTTAATTGGAAACTGGACAGGTACGCTTCAACGCATGGACCGCAGGGAGTGCATTGCTCGCCAGCGATTTTCAAGGGTTCATTCGCGAGGTCTGCGCAAGCGCCCGGAGGGCTTCTCCGATATCCGCGATATACCGCCGAGCGCATCAAGTAGCCTGCCAATACGTCGAGTTTGCGGGCGTGGTTTTCGAATCGTCGATACGTTGTGGTCAATCTGAATCGTCAATCCGCTGACGACCGGCCGGAATGATAGTTGAATCTTTCGGTCGCTTGACGAATCACGCGCCCGCCCTAAGGCAAGTTTGCGGCGAATTGACACCAACGACGGAGCCAATTCGATGTTCGCAAATCTTCCGGCGGCTCCTGCAGCGCTTATCTTATTTACAGGCAGACCCAGATCGCGATGTTGAGACGAAGCCTGCTCGCAAATTTTGTTGGCCAGATGGTGACCGTATCGCTCGGTATCGTCATGGTGCCAATCTACGTGCGTCATCTCGGAGTGGAAGCGTATGGACTGATTGCCATCAACGCCGTGCTCCTTGCATGGGTGCTCGTTCTGGATTTCGGGCTCTCACCTACGTTGTGCCGCGAATTAGGCAGTCTGCGTGCCGGTACTGGCTCGAAAGCGGAAGTGGGACTTCTGCTGGAATCGCTGGAGAAGC
Source organism: Paraburkholderia sp. RL17-381-BIF-C (assembly GCF_046026435.1). NCBI lineage: Bacteria > Pseudomonadati > Pseudomonadota > Betaproteobacteria > Burkholderiales > Burkholderiaceae > Paraburkholderia > Paraburkholderia sp. RL17-381-BIF-C. The sequence goes on from NZ_JARESX010000048.1 coordinate 1,344, forward strand.
TGATTCTCTGCACAAGCGTGGTTCTGTTCATCGGCTCGATCTTCGCGGCACCTTATTTTGCCGAACGGTGGCTGAACGCCTCTACATTGCCGCCAGCCGAGATCCGCACGGCATTCGTTCTGATGATGCTGACTGCAATCGCGCGCTGGCTTTCCGCTCTATATCGAGGCGGGGTGGTCGGTATCGACCGGCAGATCGCGCTCAATGTCATTGGCGTTACTTTTGCTGTGATACGCAATGTGCTCGTTGTGCCGGTCATCATGATCTGGCCGCGCGTCGAATTCTTCTTTGTCTGGCAATTCCTCGCTATTGTCGGAGAGGCTGTCGCGCTCCGTATCCTGCTTGGCCGCACGATCGACATACCGTTCGTGTCGACACGTTTTTCGTGGAAGGTATTGTCGTCGCGCGCAAAGCTCTCGCTGTCGATCGCATTGTCGGCGCTGATCTGGGCGTGCACCGCGCAGATCGACAAGATCGTACTTTCGAAGGTGCTGCCACTGGCGGATTTTTCCGTGTTCAGCATGGCAACGCTGCTTGCGAGTGGCATCGTGTTGCTCGCCAACCCAATTCAGCAAGCCTTCATTCCGCGCTTGAACGCTGAAAGCTTCGGCGGCGGCGAGCGGATTCGTCAGATGTACGCGCTCGCCACGGAGGTGACGTCACTAGCGGTAATTCCCGTCGCAGCGGTGTTCGCGTTTGCGCCCGAAGCCGTGCTCCGATTGTGGTCCGCTAGCGCGCCGGTAACCCCTGATGCGCTGCGGACAATGCAGTGCTACGCAGTCGGAAACGCGTGTTCCGCGCTCGCCTCGCTCGCGTTCTTCGTGCAGTACGCAAAGGGGGATTTGTCTCTCCACCTGAAAGGCAACATTGGCTTTCTGATTCTCTTTGCGCCCGCGGTCGTATACGGCGGCATTCATCTCGGTGCGATCGGTGCGGCCTACGCGTGGCTCGGGATGAATGTTCTGCTCCTGTTCGGCTGGGTTGCGATCGTCCACCGCAAGTTTATGGCTGGAATCAACGCTAGCTGGTATCGCGGAGTCGCCGTGCGCGTCGCCGCGGTTATACCTGTCGGCCTGTTGGTGAGCTACGCGGACTTGACCACGTCTTCGCGTATTGGTCTTTTCTTTGCTCTGTCGGGCACATGGCTCGCCATGGTCGCACTGACCGTCGCGGTTTCGCCGATCGTTCAACGCAAGGCTCGCCACCTGGCGGGACGACTGGTCCTCAACTGAGAAAACAGCATGGATACAACTCTTCAGCATCCGGTCCACCAGCAGGCTGCGCCTGTGTTGTCGGTCATCGTGCTTTGTTATCGGCAAGGCGAATACGTTGGCGCATGCATTCAAAGCGTGCTCGACCAGAAGCTCGACGTGCCGTTCGAGGTTATCGTCGGTGACGATAACTCACCCGACAATTCACTCGAAGTGATCGAATCGTTTCAGCGGCGCTACCCGGATTTGATCAAGGTGGTGGCGCATGAAAAGAATGTTGGCTTTTCGGGCAATTTCGCGGACACGGTCGCTGCCGCGAGAGGCGAATTTATCGCCAACATCGACGGCGACGATGTCATGTCGCCCGGCAAACTGCAGCGTCAGATCGATTTCCTGAGAGCTCACCCGGAATGCGGTCTTGTCGTGCACAAGATGCGCCCCGTCGATCAGGATACGTTGGAGACGGTGCCGTTTCCGCTGGCGGAAAACAAGCCGGCAACGTTCGACGCTGAGTATCTCATCAAGAACGGGCCGTTCTTCTTTCACAGCTCCGAAATGTACCGGGCGCACTTGCGCCGCCGTCACCCTGTCGACGTCGGCCTCAAGTCAGTGGCTGACGTGGCCCATCTGATGCAGGTCTTGATGGGGTCGCAGGGCTGCTATCTGGATGAAGAGTTGGGGCTGTACCGCGTCAACCGAACGGGTTTGACTTCGGTGCGCATCAACAACCCCTCGCGCCATCGGGAATGTCTGAACGACGTGATCCAGACCTGCCAGATCGCGGCCGATCTCGGCATGGCAAGCGACGCGGTCAACCAGGGGCGAGCAAAGTTCTATCTAACCTCCGCGATCTTCTTTCTGGAGCATGGTCACGAGGACAGCTTCGAGGACTGCATCGAATCGAGCTGGCGCGCGGCACGAATCGGTTCGAAACAGACGGTGTTGTACGCCATGCGCCGCTGGCCTCGTATGCTGCGCACTGTCTATACAGGCCTTAAGCAGATGGCCGGGCGCCAACGGGCCAACGCATGAGTACGACCGTACACGAGAATGAGCGGCCTGCCGCCCGGAGGCTGAGGCTCCTTGATTGGTGTAACCGGGCTTTTCTTGCCTGGTATCGGCTGAAGACGCGCGTGTGGTACACGCACGTATTTCAGTCGGTCGGAGCGAAATCAACAATCTTTCGTCCCATGCTGCTCGTCAACGTACATCACGCGTCGATCGGCGAGCGAGTATTGATTCGGCCGGGCGCGCGCATCGAACTTGTCGTGACGGACCCCGCTGCGCCGCCGCGGCTCACGATTGGAAGTCGGGTCAATATCGAGCAAAACGTTCATATCGTTTGCGGTTCTTCGATTGAGATCGGGGACGGCGCGACCATCACAGGGAACGTGGCAATCGTCGACGTGGAGCATCCGTATGAAGACGTCAACGGCAAGGTTCGCATTGGCGATCGTATCCGCACGCGAGGCAATTACGTGTCGATCGGGCAGGGCGCCTTCATTGGATTTGGGGCGGTCATTCTGCCTAACGTAAAGATCGGCCGTCACGCCGTGGTGGGCGCGCATTCGGTGGTGACCCGCGACGTTCCCGACTTTAGTGTGGCCGCAGGAAATCCGGCGCAAATCATGAAGCGCTTCAACTTCGAAACGAAATGTTGGGAACGGGAGAAGCAATGAAAGTCCTGATTACGGGTGGCGCCGGCTTTATCGGCTCGAGTCTGGCGCGCAAGCTCTGCGCAAACAATGCGGAAGTTACGGTACTCGATAACCTCTCCCCGCAGATTCACGGAGAGAATCCCAGTGTCACGTCCGCGATTTTTGCGTCCTTGCCTGAAAGCGTGCACTTCGTGAAGGGGTCGGTGACCGACCGGGCCATGCTCGAACGTGTCATGCAGGGGCAAGACGCGATCGTTCATCTTGCGGCCGAGACGGGCACGGGCCAGTCGATGTACGAGGTCGATCGCTATGTCGACGTGAACGTGCATGGCACGGCCTTGATTCTCGACATCCTGGTGAAGAACAGCCGCAATTCCGTGCGCAAGGTCGTCGTTGCTTCTTCACGCGCGATTTACGGTGAAGGCAAGTACCGATCTCCGGCCGCGGGCATTCTTTACCCTGGGCCGCGAAAGGAAAAAGATATGCTCGAAGGTCAGTTCGAGCACCTCTGTCCGGTCAGCGGCGAAGCAATGGAGTGCGTGCCGACCGATGAGGAGTCGAAAATCCATCCGACCTCGCTCTATGGTATTACCAAGCAGACTCAGGAGCAGATGGTGATGACGACCTGCCGTTCCATTGGAATCGATGCGTCGGCGCTGCGTTACCAGAATGTGTACGGCCCGGGCCAGTCGTTATCCAACCCTTACACGGGCATTCTCTCGATCTTTTCGACGCGCATCAAAAACGGCAATCCGATCAATATTTTCGAGGATGGCCTGGAGAGCCGTGACTTCGTTTACATCGATGATGTGGTCGATGCGACCTATGCAGCACTGACGAATGCCAAAGCCGCGGACAACGTGTTCGGCATCGGCTCGGGCGTGCGCACTTCGGTCATGGATGTCGCAAAGACACTGTGCGATGTATACGCCAGCGATGTCAGCGTTGCAGTAACGGGCGCATTCCGGCTGGGCGATGTCCGCCATGTCTATGCCGATCTGACCAAGGCAAGGGACATGCTCGGATTCGAGCCCAAAGTGTCGTTCAGTGAGGGCATCGCACGCTTTGCCCGTTGGGTCGACCAGCAGCAGGTGATGGCCGATACCTATGAAAAGAGTATCGCCGAGATGCGGGAGAAGGGGCTGTACAAAGGCTGTGAACGCGCGGCCTGACAAAGGACGACACGCGCTCACGCCATGACGGAGGCGCCCCGACGGCTGCCTCCGCAATTCATTTGAAGGAAGCAATATGTCAACGAGAAATGCTTCGCCGCTGATCGGGATTGTCACCGTACTCTATCGCTCCGATTCCGTGCTTCCCGATTTTTTTAAGAGTCTGGCCGCCCAGCGCGATGCGAACTTCAAGCTATACGTGATCGACAACAGCGAGAAGGATACGGGGTGCGTGATATCAAGCGAGCTTGCGGCGCTCCATGGTCTCAATGCGGACATCGTGTTCAACAATGAGAATGTCGGCGTTGCCCGCGGGAACAATCAAGGCATAGAAATGGCCCTTGGGAACGGATGTGACTACGTTCTGCTGGCCAATAACGATACTGATTTTCCCGATGCCGATGTGATAGCGGGACTGGTACGGCACACCGAGCGGGCAAGCGCATTGGCAGCCGTACCCAAGATTACTTATCACGGCACTAACCGCATATGGTGTGCGGGAGGACGGTTCTCGCCGCTCACGGCCACCACACCACATGTCGGCGATCGGAAGGAAGATCGCGGGCAGTTCGATGAAGAAATGTTTACGGAATATGCGCCGACCTGCTTTATGTTGCTGCACAAGAGCATCTTCAAGACGATCGGTATGATGGATGAAAAGTACTTCGTCTATTACGACGATAGCGACTTCGTCTGGCGTATGAGGCATGCCGGGATCGGCCTACTGTACGTGCCGACCTCATCCGTTGCTCACAAGGTGGCAGTGTCCACAGGCGGCAATGAGAGTCCCTTTAGCCTGTTCTATACGGCGCGCAATCGCGTTTATTTCAGTCGCAAACATCTGGCCCCCGTGCATCGGGCGATTGCGATTGCGTACGCAATCGTCACGTTGACGCTCAAATGCGTGAAGTTTTCGCCGGCGGCCAGATCGAGCGTGTTCAAAGGCCTTAAAGCCGGCTTCTCACTGTCAATCGCCGATCATTGACAGCCGGACTGTCCGGCAGCGCGCCATTGCCTTGGCGTGCTGCCAGTTTCACGGTACGCACCCGGGCATAAGCGATGGCGATGAAAGTCCATGGCGCCAGATACGAGAATTCCGGAACGGAGATCATCATCATTACCCAGGTCGTGACGCAACATTGGCGCAATGCCATTCCCTCCGTCGACCAGTCTAGCCGGAAAGCCGGGTAAAGAATTAGCGTGCTCACCAGGATGAGTCCTACCACCCCCGTATTGACGAGCAAGGTGGAGAAAAGATCGGTCGATCGTATATAGCCGAAGCCGATCCCGAACAGTTGATTGCCGAGTGATCCCCCTGCCCACATTTCCATCGAAGCATGGAAGAAGCCGGATCTCTCGGCACCGGACACGTTGCGCCCGTCCATCTTGTCGATGATCATCTGCTGAAAGAGATCGCCGATGTAGTCCCATGCCAGATACGCCACCACACAAACCACGAGCGCACCGACCATGGCCTTGATCGGATGGAAGCCGATCTTTCTTATGCGAATGAGTGAGTAAACGACGTAGCCGATGAAAGCCGTCGACGAAGTACTCATGATGAGCGATGCCCCGATGATCCACACCGGCAGGCGGCGCTTGGATGTCGCGTTGAAGTAAGCCCAGAACGGGAACATCGACAAGGCATACATCGACGGTTCGCCAGTCAGGCTTTTCAGCCGTTGCATGTGGAAACCGTGGATGTCGACCCATTGAAAGGAGCTCCCGTTCAGCGGCTCGTCCCCTGCACCCGGGTCGCCATTTCGAAATTCGGAGCCGAAAGACCGGTTGGAAATGAAGTCCCCCGGCTGACCGGTCACAATGAAGTAGATCACTTCATAGATGCCGTACGCGGCAAAAATAGCGGCGGAGGCAAGCAACCACTGCTGCCACGACGGTTTGTAGAAGATATAGACATACGCTGCATAGAGCACCACAGCACCGAGATAGATCGTCTGGGTGAACAAGCTCTTTCTCAGGATGAATGTCAACACATCGCTGTCGTCGATGAGCAGAACTTTTGTAAAGTCGGGTTCGTACGTTGCAATGCTGTCAGCGAGCAGAGACGCCAGAAAGAAAATTGTCCAGATCACTGCCGCCGCGACGAGGAAGTTGATATAGCGTCTGCGCGAAGCGCCACCCCACGCCAATGCGAGCGGCAGCGAGAGAAAACACATGATGTAACCGACCGTCGTTCCCTGAATGGTGGGCACCAGCAGTACTGATGTCACGGGTACGGCGAAGACCCAGATGAAATAGTAAAGGTCGGCGTGCGACGAAATGCTCTTTTTCATGAGGTTCCAGAGGAAGCTTGCAGACCGCTGCAGCAACCGTAAAGGGACGACATCCGCTGCGCTGACAAAGACCTTTTGTCAACGCTGCGGATGTTCGCGTGTGCCGGCATGAAAGTCGGCGGACCCTATTTCAGCAACGCGTCAAAAATGTCGACTACTCGCATTTGCTGCGTTTCGGTCAAGCCAGCCCAGAGCGGAAGCCGGATCAGGCGTTTCGACTGGTTGATGGTGACGTCCAACGAGCCACCCACTCTGCCGTACCGTTCTCCGCCGGGAGATGAGTGAAGCGGAACATAGTGAAATACCGAGCCGATTTCGTGCCTTCTGTACTCGTCGAGTATGCGTTGGCGCACGTCTTCATCTTCAACCAGCACGTAATACATGTGTCCGTTGTGCTGGCATTCCTTCGGCACGACCGGCCGGCGCAGAGCGCCTTGGCGCTCGAACGGCTCGAGAAGCGCGTGATATTGGTCCCAATGCGCAACCCGTTCCTGCGTAATCTTCTCGGCACCTTCCAGCTGAGCCCAAAGGTAGGCGGCGATCAACTCGCTCGGCAAGAACGAGGAGCCCACTTCCTGCCAGGTATACTTGTCGACTTCGCCGCGCAGAAAGCGGCTTCGGTCAGTGCCTTTCTCGCGGATGATTTCCGCGCGTCGGCTGAGACCAGGGTCATTGATCAGCAGGGCGCCACCTTCGCCGGAGACGATGTTTTTGGTTTCGTGAAAACTGTACGCGCCAAGGTCGCCAATGGAGCCCAAGCCGCGCCCCTTATAGGTGGCCATGACGCCTTGCGCCGCATCTTCCACCACTTTGAGTCCGTGGCGTTGAGCGATTGCCAGGATCGTGTCCATTTCGCATGCCACGCCGGCGTAATGCACCGGTACGATCGCGCGGGTCCGTGGCGTGATCGCTGCTTCGATCAACCGCTCGTCGAGATTCATGGTGTCCTCGCGGACGTCCACGAAAACGGGCACACCGCCGCGTAACACGAACGCATTCGCCGTCGAGACGAACGTATACGAAGGCATGATGATCTCGTCGCCGGGCTGGATGTCCAGCAAGAGAACCGCCATTTCCAGTGCGGCGGTGCAGGAGTGAGTCAGCAATGCCTTGGCCGAACCGCTTCTTTCCTGGAGCCACTTGTTGCAGCGTCCCGTGAAAGAACCGTCGCCAGCGAGTTTTTTGTTGAAATGCGTTTCCGCGATGTATTTGAGTTCGTTACCCGTCATCGCGGGCGTATTGAAGGGAATACGGTTTTCGCTTACTCCGATTCCAATTTGCGGCGTAGATCGGCTCATGAATAGTTCACCCCACATGATCGAGAACCAAAGGTTCTCGCTGCGACACATCGTTGGATCTCGAAGGCGGATGGTTTCGAGGTCCCGCTTTCCGGCGAACTCGCCAGGTGTTTCAATGAAAAGGCTGCACGAACGCGCTTGTCATCAACCCCCAACAACTCTCCAGCCTTACACTTCGTCGGTCTCGTTGACCGTGCGCGTGTACTGCGCGGCCTGCTCGTAGCTTCTCCAGTTGCTGGCCCGCTTGGGTATGGCGTTGAAAACCGATCCAAGGATTCGTCCTCCCGCGCGCCGCACCTTTTTGACGGTTTCCGAAATCTCGTCCTCGCTCTGCATGCCGGAGCGAAGCACGAGGACAGTTGCACCCGCATGGGGGGTCATGATTGCGGCGTCGGTCACGACCAGGAATGGGGGCGTGTCGACTATGACGAGATCGAACTGCTCGCTCAGTTGATCGACCACCTGCTTGAAGTCGTGCATCATCAGCAGCTCTGATGGATTGACCGGATAGGCCCCGCACGAAATGAAGGAGAGGCCGCGAACTCCGACTGAGCGGATAGCGTCGACGCTGCGGAGCTTGCCCTGAAGAACTTCGGACAGGCCGCCGCGATTGGATTGCTTGAAGAAGGATGCGAGATTGCCGCGGCGCATGTCGGCGTCGATTAGCAGAACACGCAGGCCGACTTCCGTCAGAAGGATGGAAAGATTCGCTGCAACGAAGCTCTTCCCGGTGGACGGACTCGGGCCCGTCAACATCACAATGTTGTTCTTCTGGTTCAGCCGATCGCGGCACACTTGCGTGCGCACTTCGCGAAGCGCCTCGACCGAGGGCTCATGGGGTAGCCGGCTGGCGAGAATCCGAGCGGCCGCCTCACGCGCCAATCCGGGGCCGAAAGCGGCTCTCGAGGCCTGTTCATCGAGCGGATCCAACGTTAGCGCGTTCGGATCGGGTAAGCCCGGCACCCCGTCGTCACGCCCGGAGAGCGTTGGCTGGCTGGTCTGAATCGCGGATTCATTCTCTAGCTGAGCTTGTTGCCGGCTGAACAGCACTTCGCCGAGAACCGGCACGTCCAAACGTCGTTCGACAAACAGCGGGTCGGTGACACCGGTTGTCGCATAGCGTCGTAGCACGATGAAAAATGCGCCGATGAAAAAGCCCAGGCCGCAACCCGCGACGATGACTAAGGGGCGATTCGGCTTAACCGGACGATAGGGCTGCATCGCTTGGTCGACGATGTGTGCGCCGCCGGTTGCACTCGCGCGGCGCACGGAGAGCTCCTCGGCTTTGCTCACCATACCCAGATAGATGGTCTCCGCCACTTTCGCATCGCGAGTCAGTTCGGCGTTGCGCCTTTCGGAAGTCGGCATGCTGACAAAGCGCGAGTCGAATGCGCGTCTCGCTTCGGCCAACTGCGCAAGTTGCGCGTCGATCGTCTTGACCTGCTGACTGCTAGGTGTAAAGAGCGACGCTGCCTGCGTGCGTTGCAGTTGCAGTGCCGACGTGCGCTGCTGGAGTTCGATGCTACCCTGAAGATAGGATTGGGCTTCGGTCGTCGGGCGCATTGTTTCGGTAGACGATTGATAGTCGCTCAGCGCCTGTTCCGCACGGGTGAGATCGGCTTTCAGCCGCGGCAACTCGCCCTGAATGAATTCCAGCGTTTTCGTGTCGTTCAACTGGCGGCTCGAGACCGACGATGCAATGTATTGCTGAGCAACCGCGTTGGCGACCTCTGCGGTCAGAACTCGATCCTTCGATGCAAAGGAGATCTGTACGATGCCCGTGTCCTTGGTCACTTCCGCAATCTTGAGTTGACGTCGCAGCTCGTCGATTGCGTCGAGCGTATTGCGGTGGGTCACCGTAAACTGCGTACCGGGTCTGGCAACGAGTTCCTTGACTGTGAGCGATAGCCCATCCGGCGTGCTCGCGGGTTTGCCTGTTTCTCCATGCAGCAGAAGATCTCCGCTGGGCGTGCGAAGGTCGTACTGTCCCTCGTCGAGCGCGGTCAGTATGAGAGGCTTCTCCTCAAGGTGAGCCGGCACGTTGAGCGAGGGAATCTGGAGCTTTTCTCCGCCCCATGCAAATGAACTCAGTCCGAACCACGGCTTCGAAGGATGGCCCGGATAGGCGAATTGTTCCGCGAAACGTCCGAGGATCGGGAAGTTGTGCGGCACCACCTCGACATCGAACTGAAATTGGCGGACCACCGGTTCCAGCACGGAGCGGCTCTGCATGACTGAGACCTCCGCGCCGGTCGCTTGCGTGCCTGGTTGTTGCTGCGCCATGCCATCCTGGCGCGAGATGCCGAGAGCATTAGGATCGGGCGGAGCGGGCGGGTCAACACGCACTACGACATCAGCGGAGTAAGTGGGAGCTGAAAGGTAGGCGTAGCCGGTCGCGAGCGTGGTCGCTACAGCGACGAATGCCAGCAGTGTCCAGATATGGTCTCGCAACAGATGAAGCATTTCGCGCAACGAAAAATTACCCTCTTCGTTGCCTACGCGAGATGATCCGGAATTGAGAATATGCGTGTTCAAAGGCGCCATCTCCAAGGTGCGGGGGTAATAAGCTTCTCGATAGTGCGACAAGCTTCGCCGCGTCGATCATTGGAAACCGGCCCTGAGATTCGTCCAGGGCCGAAATTCGTACATGGGTTCGCATTGATTCGACGAATCGTCGGCTCAGATTTGATCCCCTTGCCGGTCCGCCACGCATCGATTCATCGCAGGCGCATCCATCGACGCGTCTCTGGGCAGGTACGATATGAATACCGCCTTTACCGCTTCGGAGTCTGTGGTTTAGCGCACGTTGCACTACGCTGATGCGTTTCTGTCCGTGAATAGTCGGAAAACAAGCGCGGCGATTTATTTTGCCGATTGTGATGTGCGAGGATTGGCGCTAGTCGCGTCATATTTACCTGCTACGGGCGTCGGCAATATGAAGGACGGAAGTCTGACGTAAGCGCTAAATCGACGCTTGCCGCAAATTCAATTCCATAAGCAAGGAATATAAGCGCGACTTTGCGTGGCGACAGCTTTTCCATCGCAAGCTTTTCGGCGACAAGACCTCGACGCCTGTTGGGAGGAGGTTTCACGCGAACAAGTGAACGTTCGGCGCCGCACAGACACCGGCCGCTCCCGCATGGATCATGCAGTTGCATCATTGACCATTGATGACTGTTGGTTGTTCGACGCCATCATCTATAGCTATGACCTTCCGTCTGGTCGTGCGTGTGCGCCGAGGCTTATCGTCGGATCTGCATATTGAGTGACGCGCGGCGTTCAGAAGTCAGCGGCGGTGGGCTCGGCATGGTGCCTATCTAGAGTCAGAACCAGGCTAACGGACATCCACCGTCAGGAGTGAGCTGAAGGACGAGCGAACAACGGTACGGCGGCAACGTTGGGCAGCCTGGATGGACCTGATCCAGAGTGGTGCCCGTCAGATCATCAAGTAGACGATCGAGGCGGAATTGGCGACATTGCTCGAAAAGTGCGGCAACCTGAAAACACCCGGCGACAAACGCGCGGCGCTGCGCAGCCGCACATGTTCCGGTCCGACATTCAGCTCAAGTATTCTGCCGACCGGTATCGGCGTGATTATCGGGTTCACCCCGGCAGGCAAGAAGCAGCGCGTGGCGATGGCCGGCCCCTATGGTGAACGCACGGATTTCCTGGCGAAAATGTTGCTGGACGTGAAATGAAAAATGAGCGCGGACAAAGCCTTCTGAAGCGCGTCGACCTTATTCTCGGCGGCGCGTTCCTATACCTGCTGGGATTGCTTCGCACAAAGCGACGCTTGCCGGCCGAGTGCAAGACAGCCGGTATTTTTGCCTTCGCCGCGATTGGCGATTCGATTTTGTCATCGATAATCATTTCCGAGTTGCGGAACGCAAGAAAATTTTCCAAAGTCGTGATATTTGCGTCTCGAAGCAACGCGCGTATCTATGATTTGTTCGATGGCCTGGACGAGGTCGTAGTAGTCCCTTTGACTAGTCCTCTGAATGCACTCAGGGAAATAAGGAAATACGAAGTCGACGTCCTGATCGACACATCCCAATGGCCGCGAATTTCGGCGCTGCTGGCCGCCTTCATGAAGGCGAAATTTACCGTTGGTTTTAGAACCAGTCGTCAATTCCGTCATTACGCCTACGACGCGAGCGTTGAACATCGCGAGGAGCTTCATGAACTGGACAATTTCAGAAGCTTATTGCGGCCGCTTGGAATCGTGTCGACGGAATGTCCGCGTATAACCAAAGCCATTCGCCCTTCTGGTTCGCCATTCGTGCTGGACGAGAAATTCTTTGTTTTTCATCCATGGGCCTCCGGGACCAATTTTGCCATGCGTGAATGGCCCATAGAATCCTGGCGCAAGCTTGCGCGGATATTGATTGATAACGGATACGCCATCGTCATCACCGGCGGTCCGGAGGACGCCGCGCGCGCCCAGCAACTGGTTGACCTGATTGGCAGCCAGAAGGTCGTGAGCGTGGCAGCCAAGGTAAGTTTGGCTGAGGTTGTCGGAATAGTAAGGCAAGCTGACTGCATAGTCTGTGTCAATACCGGAATCATGCATCTGTCCGCCATGCTGGACACGCCGATGATCAGTCTGCACGGTCCAACGAATCCGTTCCGCTGGGGCCCTGTGAACAAAGAGCGTGGCGTCATTGCGGTGTCCAAGCGTGACGGCGGAATGTTCCTGAGCCTCGGATTTGAATATCCCAGAAATGCGAAGTATGTGATGGAAAAAATAAGCGTCGCTTCTGTCGCCGACGTTCTGAGTGAAGTGTATTCGATCAATTTAGGCCGCCATGACAAGAAACCCGCCGGTGAAGCTTTCGCCTCCTGATTTCGACTGCGCTCGACTATTGATCGTGGGCGACGTGATGCTCGATTGGTACTGGCACGGCTCGACATCCCGGATCTCGCCGGAGGCGCCCGTTCCGGTCGTCCATGTGCAAACTGAAGAAACGCGTGTTGGCGGGGCAGGAAACGTCGCACTGAACGCGGCAGCGCTTGGTGCTCATGTTCGTCTTCTCGGGTTGGCCGGGCAGGACACTCACGCCGATCGGATTGAAGAATTGTTGCGCGAAGGCGGGGTCGACTGCTTGCTGCAGCGCGTCGCGGGCAGCAAGACAATCACGAAGCTTCGTATTCTGTCTCGGCATCAGCAGATGATCAGGGCGGACTTCGAGGACCACTTCCCCGCACGCAATGGTGACGAGTTGATCTTCGCCTTCGAGCGACAGTTGCACGAAGTGGATGCCGTGGTCCTATCCGATTACGCTAAAGGCTCACTACATGATTCGAAGAACCTGATCGCGGCCGCGAGGCGTGCGGGAAAGCCCGTCATCGTCGATCCAAAAGGAACGGACTTCGAGCGTTATCGCGGTGCCACTGTCATTACGCCCAACCTTTCCGAGTTCGAGGCGGTGGTTGGGAAATGCGAGAGCGATGCCACGATCGAACGGAAGGCCAGCGCTCTTTGCGATACGCTCGAACTCGACGCGGTACTCGTCACACGCAGCGAGAAAGGCATGACGTTAATTGCTCGCGGGCAGGCCCCGCTGCATTTGCCGACGCGCGCGCGCGAGGTGTTCGATGTCACGGGCGCGGGGGACACCGTCGTTGCCACGCTGAGTGCCGCACTCGGTGCCGGTATGCCGATAGACGAAGCGGTCGCGCTTTCCAATGTCGCGGCAGGCATCGTCGTGGCTAAATTGGGAACTGCGACGGTCCGCCGCCCTGAACTTCAGCAGGCACTGCAGCATGATGTGCATTCCGCGCGTCGGGGAAATATTCTCGCTCGCCTTTCCCTTCTTCCTTGGCGGGCGAAACCTCGCACTGAGAAGCCGAGCACCGTGAACACCTGATCCATGGGTTGGACGAACCGCACGTCCAAAGATTGCACTGTACGAACGCATTGCGCCGGCTGGTCGACCCTTCCCGATGCTCACACCACTAGTACACCGGAGCGATATTTGATGAGACAGTTAGTGGAGCCGCCAAACGCGCGCCGGGAAAATACCGCTGTTCGTGCGTCGCCGCCGGCCGAAGCTCGCCCGGCGCAATGCTCGCAGTGGCAGGGGCCCTCTGCGGGATTCGCATTCAATGGAAAGTTTGCGTCTCAACGCATAACTGGGGTGCAGCGCGTTGGTTACGAGCTGGTGATGGCGTTCCAGAAACTGTTTCATGAGGAAACCGAACTGCCTGTATTGATTCCCGCGAACGCACGGACTGACGTCAGTTTGCCGAAAGCAAAAGTGGTCGGGCCGTGGTTGAAGGGTTCTCTGTGGGAGCAGTTGGTGCTGCCGTTCGCGGTTGGCGGCCGAACCCTTCTCAGCCTTTGCAATATGGGACCGTTATTCGTTCGTCAGCAGGTCGTGATGGTGCATGACGTCGCGATCTACGATTTGCCGGAAAATTACTCGTGGAAGTACCGCCTCTGGTATCGCGTTGCGCTGTCACTCCTGAAGCGTAACGCGAGGCACATTGTGACAGTGTCGGAATTTTCGAAGACTCGAATCATGGAGCGCCTTGGCATCGACGCGTCGCGGATTTCGGTTGTTTGGAACGGCGTGGACCACTTTGACAAGATTGAGCCGGATACGGCGATTCTGTCGCGTCTGAACCTGCGCAACGATGGCTACATACTTGCTGTCGGGAGTCTTTCGGTCGGAAAGAATCTTCCGCGAATACTTGCCGCCATGGAGCGGTTGAGTGAGCACCATGACTGGAAGTTTGTCGTCGTTGGTGGATGCGATTTGGGGGTGTTTAATCCGCAGGCGAAGGCGAGCTACGACCTCGCGAAGAATGTCATATCGGCTGGATTCGTATCGGACGGTGAGTTGAGAGCGCTGTATGAGAATGCAGCCTGCTTTGTGTTTCCGTCGTTGTACGAGGGCTTCGGATTGCCGCCACTCGAGGCGATGTCTTGTGGATGCCCTGTCATCGTGTCACGTGAAGCGTCGCTTCCGGAGGTATGCGGTGATGCAGCGATGTACTGCGACGCGCATTCGGTCGATGACATCGTCGACAAGGTCACGCAGATGATGCAGGATGCCGCGCTGCGCGAATCCTGGCGCGAACGCGGAAGGGAGCATGCACGTGGCTTCCGCTGGGAGCGGTCCGCGCGACAGTTGCTCGATGTTTTGGAACGCGAACTCGCGGGCGGTGTGGCTCGATCTGTTCAGACGCAATCTAAACCGTCGCGCGTCTAGCCAAAAAACCACAGGGTCCGTGCGATCCTCCGGACTGACAACACAAGCAAAAATTTGCATGTCGATTAGCGTTCCTCCGCACGCTTCACTGAGATAAAACTTCCTCTCTGTTCGAGCGGCCATCGTAGAGCAGGCCGACTCGGCGTCGCCGGTGATGTGTCGTCGTAGGCGGCTACACCGCGTTCGACTCGCCACCACCGGCAAAGCAATACAGTCTCAGAGATTTCCGCGGCGTTCGCTATGCAAGGCCGTTAAACAGGGTTCGATGCAACAGCGTTGGTTACCGCGGTTGCACGACCGGCGTTGCCTACGCCAGGCGAGCTATACAAGCCCATATAAAATCCATCGATATTCTGGAAATTGTAAAGCTCGTACCAGTCAACGCCGATGATGTTGTAGGTCTTCGCGCTGCTGGCATACTCGGCAATCGTCGACGCTACGTACGAGTTGTACACAGAATTCGACACACTGGTCTGCACGCCGATTTCCGTCAGCATGATCGGGAGGTTGAACGCAGATTTGAGTTCCGCCAGGGTGTTGACGCCCGCTGCATTTTCGATGTCGCCGAAGTCGTAGTACCAGTGATAGTTCGTGACATCCCACGTCGCGGTAGGATGACCGGTCGAGCCGTCCGGCGACTGACCCGTCCACAGGCCTTTGAGCATTCCGTAGTGAAGCCAACCGACACTCGGGCTAGCAATGAGAGTCTGCTTGGTCGTATCCACCGAGCGGAATCCTGCGTAGAAACCACGCACTGCACCGCGGAACGCCGCCCACTGACTGTTTGAAGCCGACCAGTCGGTGACGTTCTGTCCATTGTTCGCGGGGCCATTGGAGAAGTACATATTCTCCGGTTCGTTCATCAATTCGATCACCGCGACCTTGCCGGCGAGTTGACCGGCCACGGTCTTGCCATAGGCGTAGTACTGATTGTACGCGGTGGTTTCGTCGGTGGTCTGCGGGAAGACGTTGAAGGCCGGCTGGACTTTGATAGGCGCGAACGAACTCACCAGACTGGCCATGGTCGCCGTATCCGAGGTGCTGTAGCAGTCCTGGCGGATCGAGTTGACGCCCATCGCTTTCATGTCGGCGACCTGTTGCGGGATGTTCGTCGAGTAGACGCCCCCTTGGACATAATGCCCATTGACCCCGTAGAACGGGACGGAGGTAGACGTCGTGGGTGTGGATGAAGAGGACGACGAAGTTGTTGACGAACTGCTCGACGAGCTTGTGGATGACTTTGTCGGTGACTTTCCGCCCGCGCGTTGACGGTTCGCGACGGCTGCCGCGTCTGTCGCGTCGGATGATCCGCCGCCACCGCACGCAGTCAAAGTGGCACTGGCTGACACGAGTAGCATTGTGAACGCCAAAAATCGAATTTTCAAAACGTAGCTCCAACTAGATGAAAGTAATTGGGTCGCATTGACCCCCAAATAGATGGCACTACTTACTATTTGTAAGCGACCATCATCGAGATTTGAGTGAGCGGACTCAGATCAGAAATGCAACACCTGTTTCGCACGGAGGGTTGCGATGCACTAAAAACCCGAATAAACAGCAACTGCTACCCGAGGAACGGACCATTTCAGGCCTGCACCTGCAGGGTTTGAGTATCCGAACCGCGATTCGAATGCTTTGGTGCGCGCGGCACGGTTGGCCGCAAACTCTTGCCAATCAGCTTCTCTGACGGCTACGCATACCTGTCGGTTGGGGCGCTCAGCGCCGCTAAAAACCGTGGCTGCACGAAACGATCTACGTCCCAAAGAAAACCCCTAGGGACGTCTGCGTCCCCGCCTTGCGGTGAACTGCGCCAACTTTGTTGCTTGCCGCGCCATGGTCATGGCACCCGCTTATGGAGCACAGAGCGACGCGGCCGGGTTTCCAGCAAAGTCAGCTGTGGAGCGCGGCCGCCTGAACCGAAGAACGGCACCATCTGGAACATCTGCAGGGTGACCTCGTAGAGGACATAGCCAGTTAGCCGCCAGCAGTTATTGCAGACGAGTTGAAGCATCGCTAGCAGTACTAACGAAAATAGAAATTCCCGCCGCCGTATGAGTGAACACCGGCTGCTCCGTCAAACTCAATTCGACTGGCTGACCCTTGCAACTAACCCTTCACCCGCGAACAGGACAGGAAATGTTGCGCCTTCAGGAGTCACCGCCGCAACCGACGTGACACGTCCTACTTACACGGACCTAACTGTCCGAAGGCTCTATTCCATCCGACACAGGTCAAGAAGAGATCGGAACCATCAGCGACAGCCTGAACAGCGGTGTCGCGCGACTCACGCCCTCGGCTTGCCATCCAGCGTGTCGCTGGGATGCCAGCCGCGGCGGAGCAACCTTATGCTTCAAACATGAATCTCGCTGTTCCACCTCACGTTTAAACGGTTTCGTGAACCCGCCGAAGCGACGGCTATCAAACTCGACGCTCTCGTTCCTGCGGCTTGGGTCCAGAACCCAAAAAACTATTCGATCCGCGGTTAGGCGGCAGAACCAACGGCCGATGCAAGTAGGCGTTCAATTCGACACACCGCGCCCGCACACCGATCCCGCTTCGCAGCGGGAAATGCGCTGCCGCAGCGCAGCAACCACCGGTGTAACTGTTACAGAGCAGACGGTGCCCAACCCTGTGCCCGGTATAAGTTACAGAACTTTCTGGGCAGACGAATTATAAACGTTTCATTCGTGTAACGTGGCGGGGCTGGCGGGAGATAAGTGACAATTACAAAAAATTTCAATGAGATTCGCCCGAAGCTTTTTCAGATGCGTTGCAACGGGAAAGCTCTTCCTCACGATAGCGGGGAAAACGTAAATCTTTGATTTGTCTGCAGATTGGCGGGGATAATTTGCTGCATTGCGACCATGGAGTTATTACATTTGTAATATCAATAAGTCCACGAGTTCTATCCGTCCCTTTATTATAAGAAAGGCAGAAAAAATAGACTGAAATACGGAAATAGTGTCGAATCCTTTTTACCCGAAATTCTGTTCAATTCTGGTAATACCAGAGTTGGAAATCTGTCGTCCAGACGCCTCGGGTCGGAGCCTCGGTCGCATGAACATGCGTACGTTTTAGTTCGCATAACGAGATATTGCAGCACTTCAATCAGAGCGAAACGTCTCCCTGTGCGCCAAAGGTCTTGCTACAACGGCGCGGCGGTCAGTCTGACCGAGCTCGGAACATCTGACCGAAATGTCGGACGTTTTGTCGAATTGCGTTCGCGTTGCCGATGCGCGGATAGCAACAGTTCTACGGACGCACCTGAATGAAGTGACTGTCGGCGTCGCTGTTCACGCAGATGTCGCCACGGCGGGGTTTTAGTCGGAGTGTCGGCAAGATGCTCGGACTGTGGCCATTACAAGAGGCCGCGTGCAGGATTTTGAATGAGATACGGATAACTAACAGTATGATGCGATTCCTGTCCGAAGGAGGCATCGCGCGCGACATCCGCCGTATTTGCCGGCGTACATGATGGACGTGCGAGTGTCTGACGAATGCGCGAGCTGTGGCTTCAGCGCGAAGCGCCGGGGACGACCAGCGTCGCACGTGTACCGTCAGGTCGTGACGCAAGCCGCGCGCACACGCGCAGATGCATTTTCAGCGCGATAGAGCGCCGTGAAAACAGGAATGCCGCGCTTGATAGAGGGTGGAATATGCGCGAGCGCGCGTCACCATCTCGATACAGCGCACCCTTTCTGGCGCTTGGTATAACGCTCTTGAAAGTGGTTCGGTATTCGAGCCGCCAGGAAGGCTGTGGCTCTTTGAAAACGACGCGTCAAGGTGCAGGATTTGCGGCGACGGCGCTGGCCATCGCGGACGCGCGACCCGTGTTAATGACCCCGGGCGAGCTATACAGGCCCATATAAAATCCATCTATATTCTGGAAATTGTAAAGCTCGTACCAGTCTATGCCGATGATGTTGTAGGTCTTTGCGCGGCGCGCATACTGGGCAGAGCTCGAAGCGACATACGAGTTGTAGGTGGGTGCCGACACGGATTTTTGCACGCCGATTTCAGTCAGCATGATCGGTAGATTGAACGCAGATTTGATGGCGGCTAGTGTATTGACGCCTCCTGCATCCTCGATGTCTCCGAAGTCATAGTACCAGTGATAGTTCGTGATATCCCACGTCGCGCTCAGGTGCCCGGTCGAACCATCCGGTGCTTCACCTGTCCACAGACCTTTGAGCATTCCGTAGTGCAGCCAACCTACACTTGGGCTGGCAATGAGAGTCTGCCCGGTCTTATCAACGGAGCGGAACCCCGCGTAGAAGCCGCGCACGGCACCGCGAAATGCCGCCCACTGACCATTCGACTCCGACCAGTCGGTGACGTTCTGGCCACTGTGCCGGGGTCCTTTGGTGAAGTACATGTTCTCCGGCTCGTTCATCAATTCGATCACCGCGACCTTGCCTGCGAGTTGGCCGGCCACGGTTTGACCGTAGGTGTAGAACTGGTTGTACGCGGTGGTTTCGTCGGCGGTCTGCGGGAAAACGTTGAAGACGGGTTGGATTTTGACTGGCGCGAAGGCATTCACGAGACTGGCCATTTTCGCCGTATCCGCAGTGCTGTAACAGTCCTGGCGGATCGACGTGATGCCCATCGCCTTCATGTCGGCGACCTGTTGGGCGATGTTCGTCGAATAGACGCCTCCTTGAACATAGTGACCGTTCACACCGTAAAACGGGACGCGCCCGGCGGTAGGTAACTGCGGCCGCTTCGGTTGATCATTGACACCCGTGCTCGCAAGGTACGCCGCCAGAGAAATCCCGGCTGACAAGAGCAACACTGTCAGCATAATCAGTCGAATCTTCAAAACGTAGCTCCAATCAGGTGAAGATGATCGAGACTCAGCGCGGATCGCTATCCCTCACGACGGTCGCGCAGCCGACTTGGGCACGAAGATCGGCGACCATTCGTTGCGCGCGCCGAACTCGCGGCGTCAATGCAAAACGTCGGCACGCTCGAAAGTGCGCCGACGTTGATGAGCCATGCATCGGCGCCTGGCAGTCAACTCTACGACTGATGTTCGTATGGCATAAGGAACCGCCATTGAACGTGCAACCTCATCACGTGTAGGCCCGCGAACCGGGAGATTCCGTAGGCCATGTTTTCTTTGGACAGAATCGAGCCGTAGCAGTCTTGCGAACAGTGCGTTCGTCAGTCCCGTAGCGCCGCATAGGCGGTAGCGAGATGATAGGGCGTAGTCGAAGGCATGTCCGCGCGCGATACCTCTCCCGCGGCCGTCTTGCATTCGAACCAGCCGTGCGCGTGCAGAAACCGCTGTTGGAAGCGTTCGATCTGCGTGGGCAACACGGCGCGCGACGCGGCGTCGTCGCGGACGGCGAGCGCGCGCAGATATTCGCTTTGCGCCCAGATCCGCTGGGTCGCGTCCTTGACACGACCGGTTTCGTCGAGCGATGCGCATACGCCGCCGGTGACCGGATCCACGCCATGTCGCTGCGCAAACGCAAAAGCGCGCGAGAGCGCGCCGTCCAATTCCGACCCATCCAGTAGCGTGCCCGCCTGCCTGATCAGCCAGAACCATTCGAACTGATGGCCGGGTTCGAGGCGGTTGTCTTCGACGCCCAAAGGTAGTTCCGCGATGCAACCGGTCGCCGCATGCACGAAGGTGCGCTCGATGGCGTCGGTCAGTTTGCGCAACGCGGTATCGAACGCGCTGTCCTGGGTTGCATCACGCGCTGCGAGCCAGGCTTCGGTGAGATGCATCAGCGGGTTTTGCGCTCGCGCGCCGGTTACTGTCGAGAAATCCGCGTTGAGCGCCGCGTTGAATAGTCCATCTTGATCGCCGAAACGCGCTT
The DNA here is from genome assembly GCF_046026435.1 of Paraburkholderia sp. RL17-381-BIF-C. Taxonomy (NCBI): domain Bacteria; kingdom Pseudomonadati; phylum Pseudomonadota; class Betaproteobacteria; order Burkholderiales; family Burkholderiaceae; genus Paraburkholderia; species Paraburkholderia sp. RL17-381-BIF-C. Next base: position 22,016 of record NZ_JARESX010000048.1, read on the forward strand.
CGATCAGTGCCGACGTGCTGTGGACGAGCCCGCGTGCATCGGCATTGTCGAAGCGTGCGGCATATTCGGCGCACGCGAAGACCACGAACGCGTGCGTGTAGAGATCTTTTGTCGTATCAAGCGGCGCTCCTTGCGCATCGACACTGTAGATCCAGCCGCCGCGCTGCTTGTCCTTAAAGTAGTGCAGCATGGCTTCGAACAGCACATGCGCGTGGGCCGGCTCGCCGGCCTGCGAGAAGACGAACAACTGTCGCGCGCACGCCATAGCGCGATAACGTTCGACCGGCAATGACGAGTGCCCTGCGGCAGCGCTCACAGCTTCGTACGGGAGGTGCATCACGGTATTGAACCCCGGTCCGCGCCAGATCGGCAGCACGACACTTGCGAAGTGATCCCGTAGCGTGGCGGCAAGGGGGAGCGAGACGGCGGCCGTATTCATGCTGCGAATTCTCCTTCGATCAGGTCGCGAAAAAGCGGAGGCGCGGCGGGCGCTGTCGCTGTAGGGCTTGAGAAGGAACGGCTGATCGATCCGCGAAGCGCCGGCGAGGCCGGCCGTTCGTAGCCTTCAAACTTGTCGCGAGCTGAGTGTCATTTGGGACGTTTCGTTGCGCGGCGAGAATAGAACGCAGATCGTGTGACCTTCACAGGTGACGGGTTTTTAGATCGAACCCACTATCGAGAGCTTGTCCGTGAACACAGGGTTGCCGAATTGTCTTCGCCACTCCGTAAGGTTTGCTTTTCTGTTGCCGCAGTACATGCTGTTCAATACGCCCCGCTTCCTTCAAAAACCACCTTGAACGTTCGCAGCAGAATGCTGATATCGAGCAGGGTCGAACGTTCCTTTACATAGGAGACGTCCAGTGCCACTCTCGTTGCATAGTCAACATTGTTTCGTCCGCTCACCTGCCACAATCCTGTCACTCCGGGTCTAACCGACAGGTAATAATGGGCGTCCGCGCCATATCGTTCCAACTCCTTGGTGACAATGGGCCGAGGGCCAACGAGGCTCATGTCGCCGCGAAGAACATTCCAGAGCTGGGGTAGTTCATCAAGGCTCGTCTTGCGCAGAAACCGGCCAACGGCGGTAACGCGAACATCGTTCTTCAGCTTGAAATCGCGATTCCATTCTTCACGGGCGCTGGCGTCCGCAGCCAGGAGTTCAGCGAGAACGACATCGGCCTTCGGTACCATGGAGCGGAACTTCAAACAGCGAAACGATCGGCCACCTCGCCCAACGCGCGGATGACCAAAGAAAGCCGACCCGCCGTCGCTCAGTACGACGCAACCTATTACGAGGAAAATCGGCAACAACGCGATCAGCATCGCCGACGCACCGAAAATGTCGAAAGCGCGTTTCGTGAACTCGCCTTTCCTCGTTGGAATATCGGGGTCGTTCGCGGCCGACAGCGTGCGGCAAGCCACAGGACTGGTCACGGTTTCGGGTGACAGGTCCGAAGAAAGTGATTCCTCACCGCGACTGAATTCCGAGACGTTATCTATGTGCGTAGCCGAAAAACCGCGGCCGCCCAATTCAGAATGGTCGGCATGCGAACGACCTTCGTAGCGGGCATCGAAAGGATTAACTTCCTTTGATACTGATTCCGATACCTTGCCGACTAAAGCCATTGCTGCCCCCCGATCGAAGTTCGTTGACGAGTACATCAGTGTTCGGCATTGCGGGCCACTCCGGTTAATTCCACCGGTGAGGCGGGGTACCAGCCGCACAGACAGAAAGAGGCGGGTTACCAGTCGAGATGTGCTGCGGACTACCCGAGATAGGAAAGCAGAGGGAGTAGCAACGTCGAATTGCTATGAAAATGATATTAATAATTGAGAAGAAAAATATGTAAAAAATACGAATTTTCGCTTCTCCATATAATGCGGAAATGCATGCCGCAAGACGTCTGGCACCGTATTCCCCACCACCCAGATTATGATTTTTCAATGGAAAGTATAGCTATGCAATTCAGCATCCGTCATTCGATGAGTCGTAAAGCGACGATATCCTGGCCGACTCAGAAAGATGCCTCAGTCAATTTCCGCCATACCTTAGACAGCGATACGTTGGACTAGCGAGCGACTTATTCGCTATCAGCATTACGAAAGTCACGTGTCAATCCGGGCAAGAGAGAAATCGGGGTTCCCTCGCCGCCTGTTGCCGGGTCGATCCCGCAGTCTCAACTAATGCGATGAATGCCCGCTTGCCCTGTCTTTAGTCGAGCATGTGTAGACGTAGAGTATCCGTACGAATACCGCTACTCCGTTCGGTACAGCACATAAAGCGCGGTTAGAACACGCGTCAAAACATGCGTCCATGTGTATGATGAAACGGCTCAGTCGGCAGAAGCAAGTTTGGTTGAGATCACGGTGCAATGCCGTGAATCATGCACTGCATATTCGATTCGAGAAGGCGGCGTGTGTGCGGCAAAGCTTCTACGGATTGAAGGGTGCAATCAAAGGCGGAAATAGGCGTGTTCGATTCCGTACAGAACACGTTACATCGGCTAGCTGGCTTGTTCAGCCGGTCGGCATGCTTGAACACCCCGAGCCTCCCGTCGGGTAATAATTGCGAAAGCACGACGGCAGTCGGTGTGCGCGCCGCGTTCGGCGCCGCCGTTTTCCAGATGGCATCGCATGACATAGGTGCAATCTCCATGAATCCTGTCGACCTACCTGGTGCGTTCCGCGGGTCAAACCGCTTGACGGAGCGCGCGCCCATTCATGTGAGCACGTCCGAGCGAATCGACGCTTCGCAGTTGAGCGCGTTTACCGCTTTCCTGCGCACCCATACCGGTCAGCCGCTTTGTGACTTCGATGCACTGCACGACTTCTCCGTGCGTGAGTTCAGGACCTTCTGGCGATGTTTCGTGCAATGGTCGCCTGGACTGGAATGGTCGGGCGCCATTGAGCCAGTGTGTGACGGCGATGATTGCGAACACTCGAGCTTCTTCCCGCAAATGCTGTTGAATTACGCGGACAATCTGCTCAGGCTGTCAGCGGCGAAAGGCGACGCACCCGCCGTGACCGCCTGCCATGCCGACGGGCGTCGCATCCATCTCACTCGCGCGCAATTGCGCGAGCGCGTGGCGCGCGTCGCGCAGGCACTGTCGGCGCTAGGATTAGGCGAGGGTGACCGCGTGGTGGCGGTCATGCGCAACGACGCCGATGCGATCGTTGCCGCGTTGGCCGTCACCGCCCTTGGCGCGACGTTGTCGACGGCGGCCCCCGAAATGGGCGTCGATGCGATCCTTGATCGCTTCATGCCGCTCGAACCACGAATGCTGCTCGCCCATGCCGCGGCGCGGACCTTCGACACAGGCAGGTCGGTAGCAAGCAAAATTTCCGAGTTGGCGGTCGCGCTGCCATCGCTGCAAGGCGTCGTCTGTCTCGACGAAGGAGTTCTGCCGAGCACGCTGACGCAACCGGTCTATTCGCTCGGCGCACTGCTCAACACCGGCGATGCCGGCCGCTTCGAATGGCGTCGATTCCCCTTCAACCATCCGCTTTTCATCATGTTCTCGTCGGGAACCACCGGCAAGCCCAAATGCATCGTACACGGCGCCGGCGGCACGCTGCTCGAACACCTGAAGGAGCATCAGCTCCACAGCGATCTGCGCCCAGGCGATCGAATGTATTTCCATACGAGTTGCGCGTGGATGATGTGGAACTGGCAACTCTCCGCATTGGCTTCCGGTGTCGAGATCGTGACATACGACGGCCCGATCTCGACGGTCGACACGCTATGGCGTCTCGTAGCGCAAGAGCGCGTCACCGTATTCGGCACGAGTCCCGCTTACCTGAAAATGTGCGAAGAGGCTGGCCTGGAATGCGGCGAACAGTTCGACCTCGGCGCGTTGCGAGCGATGCTGTCCACCGGATCTGTGCTGTTCGACTCGCAATTCGAATGGGTACGCACTCACGTCAAGCCGCTGCAACTGCAATCCATCTCGGGCGGCACGGACATTCTCGGCTGCTTTATGCTGGGCAATCCGAATCTGCCCGTCTACGCTGGCGAGGCGCAATGCAAAAGCCTCGCGCTCGACGTGCAGGCATGGGAGCGGGGAGCGCGCACCGACGCCGTCGGCCAGCTCGTCTGCGTGAACCCGTTTCCGTCGCGTCCTCTTGGGTTTTTCGGTGATGTCGGGGGAGCTGCCTTTCATGCTGCCTATTTCGCCAGCAATCCGGGTGTGTGGACCCATGGCGATCTGATCGCGTTCTCGCCAGACGGTGGCGTGCGCATGCACGGCCGCTCGGACGGCGTGCTGAATGTGCGTGGCATCAATGTGGGCCCGGCTGAGATCTACCGCGTATTGAACGACATTCCCGAAATCCGCGAGGCGTTGGTCGTCGAGCAGCGAATGCACAGCGCGGCCGGTCATCAAGCGATGCCCGACGATTTCGAATCGCGTGTCGTGTTGCTACTGGTGCTAACTGACGGCGCGGTGCTGACCGGTTCGCTCGCCGCCCGTGTGCGCCGTGACCTCGCGCGCCGTGCCTCTCCGGCGCACGCGCCGGACCGGATCCTTGCGGTCGACGCTTTGCCGACAACACACAACGGCAAGCTTTCCGAAGCCGCGGCGCGCAACGCGATCAATGGATTGCCGATCGGCAATACGGCGGCGTTGCGCAATCCCGAGTGTCTCGATGCGATCCGGCGTCACCCGGCGCTGAATCTGGGCACGCGTGAGTTGCCACCTGTGGGTGAGACGCGTGAGCAACTCGAAGCGCATCTGCAGGCGCAATGGGAGAAGCTGTTCGGCGTCGCGCCGATCGGCCGCGACGACAACTTCTTTGATCTCGGCGGCCATTCGCTGCTGGCGACGCGCTTGCTCGCCGACGTCCGTGAGTCGACGGGACGCGCAATTCCGTTCGCCATGCTGATGACTGCGCCGACCATCGCGCGGCTCGCCGCCCTCATTGATGACGACGCGCTGCCGCCGGCGTCGCCGACGCTCGTGCAGGTGCGTGCCGGCACCGGCTCGCCGCTTTTTCTCGTGCACAGCGCGAGTGGTTCGGTGATGGAATGTCTTGCGCTGATCGGCGCGCTGAATAGTCCACGTCCGGTTTATGGACTGCTGGCGCGCGGGCTCGACGGAGAGCAACCCGCGCAGTTGCGCGTCGAAGACATGGCGGCGAGCTACATTGAACAGATGCGTGTCGTGCAACCAGAAGGGCCCTACGCGTTGGCGGGATATTCATTCGGCGGGCTGGTGGCGTTTGAGATTGCGCAACAGCTGCAAGGCGCCGGCGAGCGGATCAAGATGCTATTCCTGCTCGACACGTATGTGCATGAACATTGCCTGCCCTGGACGGCGCGGTTGCTGCGGCGTGCCGGTTCTGCGCGCTCACATTGGCGGGCAGTGCGGGCGATGCCGGCGGCGCGGCTGCCCGGCTATCTCACGGACCGCTTCGTAAGCGTGATGGACCAGGTGCGGATGCGCCTCGGCCGCATGCCACAGCGGCCGGAAGGCTACACACCGGCGATGCCTCCGGTGCTCAGGCATATGCGCGAAACGATGCGGGTTGCGATGGCGAGCTATCGGCCCAAGCCCTATGACGCGGGGCTGATTATCTATGTCCGTGCGGCGGTTGCACAGAATGGGCATGGCGATCCGCTGCTGCTTTGGCGGCGTGTCGCCCGTGCCGGGCTGACAGTGACGGAAATCTCCGGCGGCCACGCCGACCTGATCGTCGAACCCAACTTGCAGCTCGTGGCGGCGGAACTCGACCGGGGTCTCGCGAGCTTATGACTTCGATTAACGCGCTATCCACCGGAATCCGCGCGCACCTCAGTGACTCGCACCCAGATACGCCGCCTTCACCGAAGGATCGTTGCGCAACTCCGCGGCGGGCCCATGCGCCGCGATCCTGCCGTTCTCCAGCACATAGCCATAATCGGCCACATTGAGCGCGGCAGCGGCGAACTGTTCGACCAGCAACATGGTGACGCCCTCGCTTTTCAGATTCCCAATGATCCGGAACACCTCTTCGACCAGAATAGGCGCGAGCCCCATCGACGGTTCGTCGAGCAATACCAGATCCGGGTTCATCATGATCGCGCGCGCCATGGCCAGCATCTGCTGCTCGCCGCCGGAGAGTGTGCCGGCCAGTTGATGACGCCGTTCCTTGAGCCGCGGAAACATCTCGATTGCACGCTCCAGATCGGCCTTCACGTCACCGCGAGGCCGCGCCGACGTCAGGCGGGGGAACGCGCCCAGCATGAGGTTGTCGGTCACGCTCATGGTCGCGAACACGCGTCGGCCTTCCGGCGAATGCGCGAGTCCGAGCCGCGCAATGCGATGCGATTCCAGAGCGTCGATACGCTTCGCGTCGGCGCCGACGCCCATCGTGATCTCGCCCGCACTCGGCCGGATCATGCCGGAGATCGCCCGCATGGTCGTCGTTTTACCCGCGCCGTTCGAGCCGATCAGCGTGACGACCGAAGCCTTCGGCACGTCGATCGAAATGCCGTGCAGCACTTTGACCTTGCCGTAGCCCGCATGCAGATTTCTGATCGATAACATGTCTGTTCCTGTAGTGGCGCCCGGCGGGCTCACGCCGCCTGACCGGCAGGCTGGCCGCCGAGATAGGCTTCGATGACTTTTTCGTTGGACTGAATATTGGCGGGCTTGCCTTCAGCAATCTTCTGCCCGAAGTCCAGCACCGAAACCCGGTCGCATACGCTCATCACCACGTCCATATGATGCTCGATCAGCACGACGGTAATGCCGTGATCGCGCACCTTGCGAATGATCGCGACCAGCTCCTTGATGTCCGGCGCGGTGAGTCCGGCGGCCGGTTCGTCGAGCAGCAGCAATTGCGGATCGAGCGCGAGCGCCCGCGCGATTTCGAGCAAGCGCTGTTTGCCGTACGGCAGGTTGCGCGCTTCTTCGGCCGCGACATTGTCCAGGCCGACAAAGCGCAGCATGCCGAACGCGCGCTCGCGGGCGGCGCGTTCCTCGCGCCGGTAGCGCGATGACATCAGTCCGACGTCCACGAGATTCGCGTTGAATGTGTGATGCAGGCCGACCAGCACATTCTCGAGCGCGGTCATTTCGCCGAACAGTTGCACGTTCTGGAACGTGCGCGCAATACCGGACAGCGCGATCTGCGAAGAGGTTTTCCCCGCGAGCGATGCGCCGCGATAGGCGAGCGTGCCCGCGGTCGGCACATAAATGCCGGTCAGCACGTTCATCATCGTGCTCTTGCCCGAGCCGTTCGGTCCGATCAGCCCGTGAATCGTGCCGCGTTGCACGGTCAGATCGACATTGTTGAGCGCCTTCAGTCCGCTGAACTGCATGAGGATGCCGCGCAGTTCCAGAATGTCTTCCGTGCCCCCGGCTTGCACCGCCTGAATCGCATCGCCGCCAATCGTCGCCGGTTTCGTGGTGTCGACGGTGACGGTGCGGACCCGGCCATGCGTCACGATCTTGCGCACGAAGCCGACCACGCCATCCTGCAGGTAATACACGACGAGCAGGATCATCAAGCCGAATATGGTGAGCCGCCAGTCGGCGAGTGTGTCGATCCGGTAGGAAAACGCGGCAAGACCCACCGTGCCCAGAACGGGAATCGCAACTTTGCGCGGCGTGGACACCTTACGCGCCAGCGCGACGCCCGCGCCGATCACGACGACCGCCGCCAGCACCGAGGCGACAGTGCGGAACATGTCGATGTCGTCGAGCAGTTTCGGCAACAGGACGATGATCGCCGAGCCGAGCAGCGCGCCGGTGCGGGTTTTACGGCCACCCATGATGATGGCGAGCAGGAACAGAATGGTCAGCTCGAAGTTATAGGTGTTCGGCGAGATGTACTGCTCGGAATACGAATAGAGGCAGCCGGCCAGCCCGGCAAACCCCGCGCTGATCACGAATGCATAGACCTTGTAGCGGTACACCGACACGCCCATGCAGTCCGACGCGATCGGACTGTCGCGCAACGCCTCGAACGCGCGGCCCAGATGCGATTTGAGCACGCGATGCACGACGATCAGCGAGGCAACCAGTAGCGCCGCGACGAGCCAGTAATATTCGACCTCGTTCATCGGCCGGCTGCCCAGTGAAGGCTTTGGAATCTTCACGCCCATCGGCCCGTTGGTCAGAAAATCCATCTCGTTGATGAGAATCTGGATGATCGTGCCGAACGCAAGCGTCACCATCGCGAGGTAGGGGCCGGACACGCGCAGCGCCGGCAGCGCGAGAATCGCGCCGAAGCCCGCGGTGACCAGGATCGCCAGCGGCGCGGTAACGAAGAACGGCATGCCGAGTTTGAAGAACAGTACGCCGGCCGTGTACGCGCCTACGCCGAACAGACCGGCGTGGCCGAGCGACACCTGCCCTGTATAACCGACCACGATATCGAGACCGAAGAGCAGGATCGCGTAGATCATGATCGTCTCGAGCAGATGGATGTAATACGGATTCCCCGACAGCACGGGAAACACCGCGAGCGCGATCAGCGCCAGTGCGGACGCAATGAGCTTCTTGGGATTCACGGCGGTCCTCACACTTTCTTGATCGAGGTCTTGCCGAACAGGCCGGCAGGTTTCAACGCGAGCACGATTAGCAGCAACACGAGCCCGGGTACGTCCTTGTAGCCGGTGGAGAGGTAGAAGCCGGTCGTCGTCTCCGCAATGCCGAGAATGACGCCGCCCACCACGATACCCAGTCCGCTCGACAGTCCGCCGATAATCGCCACCGCGAACGCCTTCAGCCCGAGAACGGCGCCCATCGTCGCGCCGGTCAGCGTGAGCGGCGCGATCAGCACGCCCGCAAAGGCCGCGGTCAGCGAAGACAATGCGTACGAAAACGTGATCACGAGGCCGGTATTGATACCCATCAACGCCGCGGCGTCGCGGTCGTTCGCGGTAGCGACCACGGCCTTGCCGAAGATCGTCTTGCGGTTGAAGAACTCGACCGCCAGCATCATGACGAGGGCGCCGCCGACCACCAGCAATTCCATTGGCAGCACATTGGCACCGAATATTTTCAGCGGTGCTTCCGGCAGCGGGGAAGGGAAGCGCAGATCGTCGCGGCCCCAGACGTTCTCGGCGACGTTCTTGAAGATAATGCCGAGTGCGATCGTCGACATGATCCAGCCGAATTCGGATTTGATCTTGATCGCGGGCCGCACCCCGATCCGTTCGACAAACGCGCCTTGCAGCAGACCGAACACGCAAACGAGCGGGATCATCAGCCAATAGTTGACGCCGAGTGTGACGAGCGTGAGGCCGACCAGTGCGCCGAGCATCAGCGCGTCGCCCTGGCCGAAGTTCAGCGTGCCGGAGGTGGCGAACGTGAGTTGATAGCCGAATGCGATCACGGCGTAGATCATGCCGAGCGCAATGCCGCTATAGATGAGCTGCAGAAGAATGGCCATCGTCGAGCGCCCTGGAATTCACCGGATATGAAGCAAAGCCGCGCCCGCCTTCAGACGGGTGCGGCTCCGTAGCAAGCTGCTGCGCTTATTTCAAACTCAGTTCGCGGAACTCGCCTGCTTGCTGCGCAACTGCCCGCCGCCTTTGCGGTCGGCATCGTACGCGTAGACCACGCGGCCGCCCTTGACCTCGCCGACCACCGGCACGTTCGGGCTGATCGCCTCGTGGTCGTCGTGCGTGAACGGCTTGTCATAGACCATCACGACGCCTTCCACCTTGGTGTTGAGGCTTTCGAGCGCGGCGCGCACCTTCGGGCCGTCGGTCGAGCCGGCCTGGGTGATCGCGGCGGCCAGCAGATAAACCGAGTCGTAGCCTTGCGCGGCGGAAACCGGCGAGTCGATGCGGTTGTTCTTCGGCTTGAATTCCTTGAGGTATGCGTCGATGAAGGCTTTACGCTTGGGCGTGTTCGCTTCCTGAATGAACGTTTGCGGCATGCGCGCGCCTTCGCCGTTGGTGCTGGCGTTGTCGATGTAGTTCGCCATCGAAAGCGTCCAGCTGCCGATCAGCGGTACTTTCCAGCCGAGCTTGGCCATGCCGTTGGCGATCTGCGCGAGTTCCGGTCCGATCCCGTATGTCAGCACCGCTTCCGCTCCGGCCTCTTTGGCCTTGAGCAGTTGCGCGGTCATGTCGACGTCCTTGATATTGAATTTCTCGACGGCGACAGGCTTCACGCCTTTGGCGGCGAGCGCCTTTTCGAGGTCTTCGCGGCCGAGCTGACCGTAGTTGGTCGAGTCGGCGAGAATCGCGACCTTCTTGAAACCGCGTTTGGTCACGGCTTCTTCGACGATCATGGGCGCCTGGATGCGGTCCGCGGCGGCATTGCGGAACACGTAGTTATCCGGCTGATCGGTGAACTGCTTCGTCACGATGCTACCCGTCGCGACGTTGTTGAAGACGGGAATCTTCGCTTCCTGGAAGAAGCGCTGCGAGGCGAGCGCGACGCCGGTGTTGATGTAACCAACCACCGCCACGACTTTTTCCTTGTTGATCAGCTCTTGCGCGATCTGCACGCCGCGTTCATTTTTCGCCTCGTCGTCGCGTTCCACCAGCACGATCTGGCGGCCGAGCACGCCGCCGGCCTTATTGATTTCGGCGGTAGCAAGGCGCACGCCGTCGCGCATGCTGACGCCCATCGAAGACGAGCCACCGGTGAAAGGTCCATCGACGCCGATCTTGATCGGATCCGCCGCGTAGCTGACATTGGTGAGGGCACAAAGCGCGAGCGCGCCCACTACGCTCTTCAAGCGAATTCCCATGACTGTCTCCGTAGCATGTCTTTTCTTGCACGAAGCCTCGATGCGGGCCCGTGCGCCCCGATTCGAACGTTCTTAGGAAGCCTGACCGTCTGACGGTGAGCCAGTATAGGAAGCTGTAAAGGGTTAGTAATATTCGGAATTACCCGCTTGGTGCAATCCCTCAATCGACGGCGGCGGCGCTCCTGCCTGGCGACGCCTTCGCGCCGCCGTCTACTTTGCTTCGACTCAGGCGAATCCGTGCGGATTCGTGGATTGCCAGCGCCAGTGATCCGCGCACATCCGCTCGATGCCGAACTGCGCGCGCCAGCCGATGATCTTCTCGGCAGCGGCCGGGTCGGCGAAACAGGAGGCGACGTCGCCCGGGCGGCGCGCCACGATCTCGTAGGGCACCGGCCGTCCGGCGGCTTTTTCGAACGCCTTGACCACGTCGATCACGCTATAGCCCTGGCCGGTGCCGAGGTTCACGACGAAGCTCGCGTCGCGCGTGACGAGCGCGTCGAGCGCGGCCAGATGCCCGCGCGCCAGATCGACCACGTGGATGTAGTCGCGCACGCCGGTGCCGTCGGGCGTGTCGTAATCGCCGCCGAACACGCGCAGCTTCTCGAGCTTGCCGACCGCCACCTGCGCGACATACGGCATGAGGTTATTCGGAATGCCGGCGGGATCTTCGCCGATCAGGCCGCTCTCGTGCGCGCCGACCGGGTTGAAGTAGCGCAGCGTGGCAATGCGCCACGACGGATCGGCCACTTCCAGATCGCGCAACACCTGCTCGGCGATCAGCTTCGACTGGCCATACGGATTGGTGGCCGACAGCGGGAACGACTCGTCGATCGGCGAGCTTTTCGGCACGCCGTACACGGTGGCCGAGGAACTGAACACGAACTGCTTGACGTTGCGGTCGCGCATCACGCCGAGCAGGGTCAGCAGGCTGCCGACGTTGTTGCTGTAGTACTCGATCGGCTTGGCCACCGACTCGCCCACCGCCTTCAGCGCGGCAAAGTGAATCGCGCCCGTGATGGGATGGGCGTCGAAAATACGGTTGAGCGCCGCTTGGTCGCGCGCGTCGGCTTCGTAGAAGGTCACCGCCTTGCCGGTAATCTTTTCCACGCGCCGCAGCGATTCGCGGTTGCTGTTCACGAGATTGTCGATTACCACGACGTCGTAACCGCCGTTTAGCAGTTCGACACAGGTGTGCGAGCCGATAAAGCCCGCGCCGCCCGTTACCAGAATCGTGCCCTTCGTGGTCATGCTGTTGCTCCGTTAAAGTAAAACGCCCGTCATTTTTTGCACCAGGTCCTTATACGTTTCGACGACCACGCGCTCGTCGAATTCTTCCGCGACTTTCTTTCGGCCGCGTTCTGCCATGGCCCGGCGCTCGGCGCCGCTCATGTCGAGCATGCGCGCCAGCGTGGCCGCGAGGCTTTCTGCATTGCGCACCTCGCACAGCAAGCCGTTGACGCCGTCCGCCACCACCTCGCGGCAGCCCGGCACGTCGGTCGTGACGATGGGGCGGCCCATGGCCGACGCTTCCATCAGCGTGCGCGGCACGCCTTCGCGATACGACGGCAACACGACGCAATCCGCATCGGCGATGAAAGGCCGCACGTCATGCGCTTCGCCAAGATACTCGATGACGCCTTCCTGTTCCCACGCCGCCACTTCTGCGCGCGTAATCGCACTGGGATTGTCGACACCCACCGGGCCGAGCAGTTGGAACCGCGCGTGCGGATAACGTTCACGCAGGCGCCGTGCGGCTTCCACGTATTCGGCCACGCCTTTGTCCCACAACAGCCGCCCGATCAGCACGAAGCGGTAATCCGCCCGCTCGGGCAACGGCGTGAAGGCGAATTGGTCCAGATCGACGCCTTCGCCATGCAACAGTCTTGCGCGCTCAGGATGCACCAACAAATTCTGTTCGACAAATGCGGCCTGATCGTCGCGATTCAAAAACCATATTTCGCGCGGGAAACGGAACGCGAAACGGTACATTTTCTTGGCCACCTGAGCGGCGCGGCTTTGCTGGATGAACACGTAGCCCAATCCGGTTGTGACCGCAACCGATTGCACGCCCGCCAGCTTCGCGGCGATCGAGCCATAAATATTCGGCTTGATCGTGTAATGGAACACCACGTGCGGGCGGATCGTGCGGTATTGCCGATAGAGCGCGTACAGCGTGCGCAGGTCGTCGCGTGGATTGGTGCCCTTGGAGGCGACCGGCAATTCGATGCAGCGGCAGCCCATGGCGGCGAGCAGTTCGAATGTGCGGTCGCGCGGCGCCAGCACCGTCACGTCGACGCCACGTCCGACCAGCATACGGATCAGCCCTTGCCGGTACGTATAGATTGCCCAGGCGGTGTTACAGACGAGTGTAATGCGCAACGCGGGCGTCGACTTCAAGGCAGGCTTCATGCGGGAACGAACTCGGCGGTCAATTGGGGGAATGATTCAGTGGCTCGCGCGCGGCGTGAGCAGGCTGCGCTTGATCCGTTGCAGCGCGCGGTAAGGCGTCACCAGATGCAGCAGATTTTTGGCGAGGCCCAGCCAGTCGTATGGATTGGCCGCGTTGAAGTAGCGCAGTTGCAGCCGCAGCGTCGAATTCACCTGGCGGCGCCGTTTGGTCGCGCTAATGCCGCCTTCGTTCAGCTCGTAATAGAGCCCGAGCTCCGGCAGGTTCGCGCAGTCGTACTGCTCCATGAGTCGCACGAACAGATCGAGGTCCTCGGCGGAGCGGTACTCGGCGCGGTAGTTGCCGACCGCGCGCACGGCGTCGATGCGCAGCATCATCGAAGGGTGCGCGAGGCATGAGCGGAAAAAGCGCAAGCGGCGGATCGCGTTCGGTTCGGCGGGCGGCGTCAGCATGAAGAGCGGTTTGCCTTCGCGAGTGACGACTTGCGTCCACATGCCGAGGCCGGCCACGCGCGGATGCAATTCCATGAACAGGCGTTGTTTGGCAAGCCGCTGCGGCACGCTGCGGTCGCCCGCGTCGATGCGCGCCGCATAGCGAAAGCCGCGCTGGGCCAATGCGTCGATGCCGGTTTGCAACGCGCGTTCAATGCCGCCGTTCTGCGCCATGCGCAGCACTTCGATCTTCATATTGGCGATGGCCGGCGCGACGATCGGCGGCGTGCTGCCGTCGTCGACGATCAGCACATGCACCGGCGCGCTTTCGCTGAACGACGCGAGCGTGAGGTCGACGTCGGCCTGGCCGTTGTAGGCGGGAATCAGCACCGCGACGTCGTCGAGGGTCATTTGCGCGGTGGCGGATGCGTTCGTCATGGGCGCAATTTGAAACGAATGTAATAAAGATTAACCGACGCGGCCGCCAGATAGCCGGCCGCCAGACCCACCAGCGCGCCGTAAGCGCCAAGCCGTGGAATCGCCAGCAGATTGACCACGAATGCTACAGCCAGCGCCAGCAGCCACTTCGAGAGTAATACGAACTTGGCCTGATACTTGAGCACGATCAGATTGCCGATCGCTTCGATGCCGGCCGGCACGGACAGCCACACGGCCCAGCGGAAAATTTCGATCGCGCCTTCGAACTGCGGCCCGAACACGCGGCGAATGATGATGCCGGCCAGCAGATCCAGCACGAGCGCGCCGCCCACCATCAGCGCGGCGGTCATGGCGGTGAGCCGCCACATGTTGCGGCGCAACTGGGTGGCGTCCTGCACACGGTAGACGAAGGCGGGCGCAATGGTCTGCGCGAGCATCAGCGCGAGCGTGATCCAGTTTTCGTTCAACTGCTGGGCGGCGGAATAACGACCGAGGTCGGCAAAGGAGATCGCCCGTTCGAGCATGAGCCGGTCCAGTTTCAGGAACAGATACATACAGATCAGGCCGAGCCAGAACACGGTGCCTGCACTTGCGAAGTGCTTGAAGAGCGCACGGTCGACATGCCAGCCGAGCTTGCCGCCATGCCGGCGCATGTAATAGAGCACGAGGACGGCGCCGATGGCCGCCGATTCGAGCGCCCACAGCCAGCCAAAGCGCGCGGGCGTGGCCGCGGCGCGCACCAGCAGATACACCAGAGCGGCTTTCAGCACCGCGGTGCTCATACTGGTGAGCAGTTGCGGCTTGCTGTAGGTCATGCTTTGCAGCCACGCATTGATCACGCCGACGAACGGCTCGCGAAACAGCATGGTCACTGCGAGCCCGGCGAGCATCGCGCCGACCAGCGGCTCGAACACATGCAGGGCAATGCCGAGCCAGGTGAGCAGCAAGGCCGCGGCGGAGACCGATATGCGCAGCGCAAACGCACTGCCGAGCACAGTGCCGAGTTGCGCCGGCGGCCGGTTGACGATGGTGGGCACGAGTATCTCCGCGCCGCATACCCAGGTAATCGGCGAGAGCACCAGCAGCAGCGTATTGGCGTATTGCCATTTGCCGAAAATGTCAGGCCCGAAGTAGCGCGCCAGCAAGCCGCTGATCGCGATCGCCACGCCGATCTGCGTGAGCCGTTCCAGTCCGAGCCAGACGATATTCGTGAAGGCGCGCGTGACGTCCGGATTGGCGAAGCGTTTGAGCGTCAGCATCCGCTTGACGCTCGGCGATCCGCTCGCACCGTTCGCGCCGATCGCGCGGGTGGCAACGGTGGCACGAATGACCCGAGCGGCGCAGTGCGCGCGTTTGCCCACCCAGCCGACTGTCGCGGCAACTTTACAATTGGAGGGCGTCTAAGCATTAGAATGGTGTTTTAAGGCTGGTCCGAAAAGCGCAATTATAAGTTGGAACCGGATCGCTTCCGGCAAGGGCGCATCGCTGTGTTTTACCGATTTGTCATCGGTGCGCCGGTCAAAATTTTCCATTGCACGCAAGTGAGCCAACATGATCTCCAAATCTATTTTCAAGGCATATGACATTCGCGGTGTAATCGGCAAGACGCTCGACGCCGACGCAGCGCGTTCGATCGGCCGCGCGTTCGGCAGCGAAGTGCGGGCGCAAGGCGGCGACGCCGTGGTGGTCGCGCGCGACGGCCGCCTGTCGGGACCCGAACTGATCCAGGCCCTGTCGGACGGTCTGCGTGCGGCCGGTGTCGACGTGGTCAACGTGGGCATGGTGCCCACGCCGGTCGGTTATTTCGCAGCCAGCGTGCCGTTGCAGCTCGATGGCGGCGAGCGCCGCGTCGATTCGTGCATCGTCGTGACGGGTAGTCATAATCCGCCGGACTACAACGGCTTCAAGATGGTCCTGCGCGGCGCGGCCATTTACGGCGAGCAGATTCTCGCGCTGCATCAGCGCATCGTCGACGAGAACTTCTCTGAAGGCAGCGGCACGTACACCGAGTACGACATCGCCGACGCCTATCTCGATCGCATCGCGAGCGACATCAAGCTCGCGCGTCCCATCAAGATCGTGGTCGACACGGGCAACGGCGTCGCCGGCGGCCTCGCGCCCAAGCTGTTCAAGAAGCTCGGCTGCGAACTGGTCGAACTGTTCACCGAGATCGACGGCAACTTCCCGAACCATCACCCGGACCCGGCTCACCCGGAAAACCTGCAGGACGTGATTCGCGCGCTGAAGGAAACGGACGCCGAAATCGGCTTCGCGTTCGACGGCGACGGCGACCGCCTGGGCGTGGTCACCAAAGACGGCCAGATCATCTATCCGGACCGTCAGCTCATGCTGTTCGCGGAAGAAGTGCTGTCGCGCAACAAGGGCGCGCAGATCATTTACGACGTGAAGTGCACGCGCAACCTCGCCAAGTGGGTGAAGGACAAGGGCGGCGAGCCGCTCATGTGGAAGACCGGCCACTCGCTCGTCAAGGCGAAGCTGCGCGAAACCGGCGCACCGCTCGCCGGCGAAATGAGCGGCCACGTGTTCTTCAAGGACCGCTGGTACGGTTTCGACGACGGCCTGTACACGGGCGCGCGCCTGCTCGAAATCCTCACGCGTGTGGAAGATCCGAGCAAGCTGCTGAACTCGCTGCCGAACTCGAACTCCACGCCGGAACTGCAACTGAAGCTCGAAGAAGGCGAAAACTTCGAACTGATCGCGCGCCTGCAGCAGAGCGCGAAATTCACCGGCGCGGACGACGTCGTGAAGATCGACGGCCTGCGTGTCGAGTATCCGGACGGCTTCGGTCTCGCGCGTTCGTCGAACACCACGCCGGTCGTGGTGATGCGTTTCGAAGCTGATAACGACGCGGCGCTCAAGCGCATTCAGGAAGACTTCCGCCGCGTGATCCTCGCGGAGAAGCCCGACGCGAAGCTGCCGTTCTAAACGCTGAAGCGGCGGCGCGGTTCGAAGTGAGCCGGCGCTGTCGTCGAACGCGGCGCGGGTTTCTTTTACCGCGCCGCGTTTTTTCATGCGATTTACATGTAACGCGCTAGAATTGCCGTCCTCGTGAGAAAACGCCGAGTTTCTCACCTCCTTCGAGGGCCCGGCGCACAGCGACGGGTTCGAGGGCTCTCTCAACGCATCTTCGGGCCGGATAGCCGGTTTTCCCACTCTTGAGCGTGCAAAAGATATTGATCGTGAGGGTGTCGTCACTGGGCGACGTCGTTCACAACATGCCGGTGATCGCCGACATCCGACGCCGCCATCCCGAGGCTCAGATCGACTGGCTCGTCGAAGAAAGCTTCGTGGGGCTCGTGCAGCTCGTGAGCGGCGTGCGGCGGGCCATTCCGGTGTCGCTGCGGCGCTGGCGCAAACGCATTCTGTCGCTCGACAACTGGCGCGAGATCGGCGCCTTCCGCCGTGCGCTCGCCGCCGAAAATTACGATCTCGTGATCGATTGCCAGGGGCTGATCAAGACCGCGTGGGTCGCGAGCATGGCGCGCGGGCCGCTGGTCGGCCTCGCGAACCGTACCGAGGGCGCGGGCTTCGAATGGCCGGTGCGCTTCTTCTACGACAAGCGCGTGCCGATCGAGCCGCGTACGCATGTGGTGGAACGCACGCGCCAACTGGTGGCCGCGGCGCTGAACGACCCGGCGCCGCAATCCACCGACGACATCGACTTCGGTCTCGACACCGGCCGGGCAGCGCTGGCGTTGTCTGAAGCGAACCTGAACCTGCCGGTGCCGTACGTCGTGTTCGTGCACGCCACCTCGCGCGCCGACAAGCAATGGCCGGATACCGCATGGATCGAACTGGGGCAGTCGCTGGTGCGGCGCGGCGCGTCGATCGTGCTGCCGTGGGGCAGTGAGGAGGAGCGCGCCACCAGCGAGCGCCTCGCCAAAGAATTCGGTGCCGCGGCCATCGTGCCGCCGAAGCTCTCGTTGCCGGCCGTGGTCGGCCTGATCGAAGGTGCGGCGGCGACGGTCGGAGTTGACACAGGTCTCGTTCACATCGCCGCGGCGCTGAAGCGCCCGACCATCGAGTTGTACAATTTCGCCACCGCGTGGCGCACCGGCGGCTACTGGTCGCCGAACGTCGTCAATCTCGGCACGGCCGGACAGCCGCCCACGCTGCAACAGGTGAAGTCGGCACTCGCGGGCTTCGGCCTGCTGTAACACGTCCGGGGCGCTTCGCCTTGCGCTCCAACCGTTTTCAAGGGCGACCATGAACGAAACCCAGATCATCGAAGTAGCGAACGCCGACTGGCACGGACGCAATCTGTCCGTGCCGCGCGAGACGCTGCTCGCCGGCGTCGAACGCGGCAAAGTGCTGTATTTCCCGAATCTGCGCTTCGCGATCGAAGGCGGCGAGCAGGCGCTGCTCGACCCCGCGCTCGCCGACCCGAACCGCAAGAACATCAGCCTCGAACCGAATGGCGGCGCGTTGCACGGCGTGGCCGGCGACGCCGTTACGCAATCGGCGGTCCGCGCGTTGATCGCGCGTTATCAGGCCAACGCGCGCACGCTGGTCGACGGGCTCTTTCCCGAATACAACGGCAGACTGCGGGTGGCGCCGACCAGCCTGCGGCTGCATCAGGTGGAAACGCGCGAGACCTCATGGCGCAAAGACGACAGCCGTCTGCATGTGGACGCCTTCCCGTCGCGGCCGAACTATGGCGAGCGCATTTTGCGCGTGTTCACCAACGTCAATCCGCATGGCGCGCCGCGCGTGTGGCGAGTCGGCGAACCGTTCGAGGACATGGCCAAACGCTTCCTGCCGCGCATCAAACCGCAAATGCCGGGCTCGGCATGGCTGCTGAACCTGCTGCACGTGACCAAGTCGCCGCGCAGCGAGTACGACCATCTGATGCTGAACCTGCACGACGGCATGAAAGCCGATCTCGAGTATCAGAAGTCGAGCCCGCAGGAGACCATGCCGTTTCCGCCCGGCAGCGTGTGGGTGTGTTTCTCGGATCAGACTTCACACGCGGTGATGTCCGGCCAGTTCATGCTGGAGCAGACCTTCTTCCTGCCGGTCAAGGCAATGGCGCAGCCCGAATGCGCGCCGCTCGGGATTCTCGAACGCCTCAAGGGCAGGGCGCTGGTTTGAGCGCCGCGGTCCAGTTGCGGGTTTTCCGATCGCCGGTTTCGCTCAGCGCGCCGGCTCGCGCTTTCAGACTGGCGGAGCGCCAATGCTGAGGGCGATCTATCAAGCACTCTGGTGGATCATCGCGCCGCTGGCCGTGTTGCGTCTGTTGATCCGCTCGCGCAAGGAACGTGGCTATCGCGAGCATATCGGCGAGCGTTTCGGCTATTCGCGCGGCCGGCTGCCTGAGGACAACGCGCCGTTGATCTGGGTGCACGCGGTGTCGGTGGGCGAGACGCGCGCCGCGCAACCGCTGATCGACGCGCTGATGAAGGCGCGTCCCGACGCCCGCATTCTGTTGACCCATATGACGCCGAGCGGGCGCGCCACCGGCGAGCAGATTTTCGGCGACCGTGTTTTGCGCGGCTATCTGCCGTACGACATGCCGCACGCGGTGCGGCGGTTTTTGCGGACGTGGCGGCCGTCGCTCGGTCTGGTAATGGAAACCGAAGTGTGGCCCACGCTGATCGACGAATGCCGTCGCGCGGACGTGCCATTGGTGCTGACCAATGCGCGGATGTCGGCGCGCTCGTACAAGCGCGCGGCCAAGTTCGGCAATGCGACCAAAGACGTGTTCGGCGGCTTTGCACGCGTGCTGGCGCAAAGTCCGTCGGATGCCGAGCGGCTGACCGCGCTCGGCGCGCGCAATGCAGCGGTGCTCGGCAATCTGAAATTCGACATGACCACGCCGCCGGAGTTGGCGGCGCGCGGGCATGCGTGGCGTGCGGCGATTGGCGCGCGTCCGGTGTGGGTCGCGGCCAGCACGCGCGAGGGTGAAGAGGAACTGGTGCTGCAAGCGTTCGCGGCGCTCGGCATGAAAGAGGCGCTGCTGATTCTGGTACCGCGTCATCCGCAACGTTTCAACGAAGTCGCGGGGCTGGTCGAGAAGGCCGGGCTGCGGCTCGAACGGCGTTCGGCGTGGGCGCCGGATGCGAAGGTGGCGTCGGCGGCACATGCGAGCGGCGGGGTGGCGGCTTTGCCCGCGGGCGTCAACGTGCTGCTCGGCGATTCGATGGGCGAATTGGGCGCTTACTATGCCGCTTCGGATCTGGCGTTCATCGGCGGCAGTTTGTTGCCGTTGGGCGGGCAGAATCTGATCGAGGCGTGCGCGGTCGGCGTGCCGGTGCTGATTGGGCCGCACGTGTTCAACTTCACGCAGGCCACCGCCGATGCCGTGGCGGCGGGCGCGGCCGTACAGGTGCAGGACCCGGCCGATCTGGCGCGGGCATTGCGTGAGTTGTTCGGCGATAAGGCCAGAAGGCTGGCCATGGGCGGCGCGGCCTCGGCGTTCGCCGCGCGCCATCGCGGCGCGACCGCGCGAACCGTGGATGTGTTGATGGCGTTGTTGCCGGAAGTGGAGTGAGGAAGGCCGACCGTGAAACGCGGCGCTGGGTTTATCGCTTCGAGCGTCGATAAATAATATATTCTCCGAAGGTCGGGCCGGTCTGTTTCCAGCCCTGTGACTCAAACGCTTTATCACCGCCTGCAATGACGCTTTTCACCGACCTCGGTTTTCAATGGGACCGCACCGCGATTCCGCAAGACATTCCGACTCATTCGATCAAACGGGTCTGCTTCCGTTTTCATCGAATGCTGCCGGAATTCGTGTGGGATGCGAGTGTGCTCGAAGGCAATCCTTTTACGTTTCCAGAGGTCAAGACGCTGCTTGACGGCATTACTGTCGGTGGCCGGAAGATTTCTGATCAGGAGCAGGTTCTGAACCTCGCGGAGAGTTCAAAGCACCTGCTCGCGATCGTGCAGAACGGGCGGTTTGCACTCGACAAGACCACGTTCTGCGACTTGCATCGCCTTGTCGCGCGTAACGAGGCTCTCGAGTGGGGCGTCTTCCGCGGGGAGGGGGAGGAAACGCGATACACGCCCGACGTCGCATTGGGCGAGGCAGGACGCCATACTCCATTGCCGACTTTGCCGGGCGCGCCGGAACTGAACCGCGTTTTTTCCGCGGGCACGCGTGCACTGACTGATCAAGTCTCCAACGCCTTCGAGCGCGGTTGCGCTTTTTTCCTCTTCGGCGCGTTGCAGCAGTTCTTCTTCGACGGCAACAAACGCACCTCACGCTTCATGATGAACGGCGTGCTGATGGCGAACGGTATCGACGCGATCAGTGTCCCCGCGCAACGCGCGGCCGACTTCAACGAAAAGATGGTGCGTTTTTATCTATCGAAGGACGGCTCCGAAATGATGGCATTCCTGCTTGAATGCCATCCGGGCGAGTGAAGCTTCACACCTTCAACAACCCCTTCTTCTCGATAAACTTCACCACCTCATCCAACCCGTCGAGCGCCTTCAGATTGGTCATCACGAAGGGCCGCTCGCCGCGCATCTTCTTCGCGTCCGAGGCCATTACTTCGAGATTCGCGCCGACCATCGGCGCGAGGTCCGTCTTGTTGATCACGAGCAGATCGGACTTGGTAATGCCGGGGCCGCCTTTGCGCGGAATCTTCTCGCCGCCCGCCACGTCGATCACATAGATCGTCAGGTCCGACAGTTCCGGACTGAACGTCGCCGCGAGGTTGTCGCCGCCCGATTCGATAAACACGATATCCGCATCCGGAAAGCGCGTCAGCATACGGTCGACAGCTTCGAGATTGATCGAAGCGTCTTCGCGAATCGCCGTATGCGGACAGCCGCCGGTTTCGACGCCCATGATCCGCTCAGCGGGCAACGCGCCGGCCACGGTCAGCAGACGCTGGTCTTCTTTCGTATAGATGTCGTTGGTGATGGCGACGAGGTCGTACTGTTCGCGCATCGCCTTGCAGAGCATTTCGAGCAGCGTGGTCTTGCCCGAGCCGACCGGACCGCCGACGCCCACGCGCAGCGGCGGCAGCTTTTTCGTGCGAACGGTCGAGTGGGCGGAATGATGAGGTGCGTTCATGATGGATCGTGTTATGAGCGAAAGAGTCGCGAATACTGCGACTCGTGGCGCGCCGACAGAATGCCGAGCTGCGGCGCGAAGGTGTTGATGTTCTCGGGCGATGTGGCGAGAGCGCGCGTCACGGCGGCGTCGATTGGCTCGCGCAGCGCGACGATGATGCGTTGACCGGCGAGCTGTCCCAGCGGCACGGCTTTCAACGCGGCGGCCGCCTGGTTTTCGACCCAGCTGAAGGCGTAGGCGGCGAGGGCGGCGTCGACGGCTGCGTCGTGCGCGTAAGCGGCGAAAGCGAACGCAGTAGGTTGGGCGAGCGGTGTCATCGAGGCGAGCGTCGCGCGCCGGTCAGCGTCGCCCCATTCGAGCGACGCGCACAACTGCCGCAACGACCAGCCCATCTGTTCCGTTTCGCGGCGCAATTCCGTGGAGTCACGGCTTGCGAGGAATTCGCTGTTGGCAACGCGCAAGCCTTCGGCGTCATGCGCGCGCCAGCGCTCCATCTGGTGCGCGAGGAACGGCAGTTCGCCGTGCGCGAGCACGTCGGTCAAGCCGCTGGCGATCCACGCGCGGGCGGAATCCGCATCGGTGATCAACTGCGCTTCGATGGCGGCTTCGAGACCCTGCGAGTAGCTGAATGCGCCGATCGGCAACGCCGGCGACGCCAGATGCAGCAGCGCCGTCAGTTCAGCGATGCGCATGATGATGGTGATGTCCGTGGCTGCACGATTCGTCGTGAACGTGATCGCCGTGATCATGCGCATGATCGTGCGCATGGTCATGGCCGTGATCGTGCGCATGCGAATGCTCATGCGCCGCGTGACTATGCCCATGCTCATGGTCATGCGAATGCTCATGCCCATGATGCTCACCGAACACCTGCTGCGCGAGCGCGTAGTCTTCGGCGAAGGTTTCGTCGTGACCATGTTTATGGCCGCCGCCATACGCGCCGGATTCCGGCTGGAATGGCATCGAAACCTGATCGACCGTTGCGCCGATGCGCTTGAGCATATCGGCCAGCACCGGATCGTATTCGAGCTTCAGATAATCGGTGCCGACTTCCACCGGCGTATGCCGATTGCCGAGGTGATAAGCGGCGCGAGTCAGAGTCAGCGCATCTTTCGCGCGCACGTAGAGGACCGTTTCAGGTGCCGCGACGACGCGCACGAGGCCGCCGTCGCCGGCGATCAGCACGTCGCCGTCGCGCAGCACGGTGCCGCGCGGCAACACCAGCGCGACTTCTTCGCCGCTGTCGAGCGTGGCCGCGAGCCGGCTCTTGCGCCGGTCGTCGAACGCCAGCGTCAAGGTCGGCGCGCGCTTCACCAGCACGGGCGCGAGCTTCAGATGCGGCGCAATCAGTTTGTCGATGGTACGCATGGTCAGAACAGGAAGTAGCGTTGCGCCATCGGCAGCACGGTGGCCGGTTCGCAGGTCAGCAACTGACCGTCGGCGATCACCTGATAGGTTTCCGGATCGACGCTGATCGCCGGACGCCACGCGTTGTGGATCATGTCTGCCTTCGAAATGTTGCGGCAGTTCTTGACCGCAACGATACGCTTGTTCAGACCATAGCGTTCGGCGACGCCGGCTTCCGCGGCCATCTGCGAGACGAAGGTGAGCGACGTGCGGCCCAATGCGCCGCCGCGCGTCGCGAACATCTCGCGATAGTGCACCGGCTGCGGTGTGGGGATCGACGCGTTCGGGTCGCCCATCTGCGCCATCGCGATCATGCCGCCCTTGAGAATCAGCGACGGCTTGATGCCGAAGAACGCCGGCTCCCAGAACACCAGGTCGGCCCACTTGCCCGGCTCGATCGAGCCGACTTCATGCGCGATGCCGTGCGTGATCGCCGGGTTGATCGTGTACTTGGCGACGTAGCGCTTTGCGCGGAAGTTGTCGTGCCGCGCGTTGTCTTCGGGCAGCGCGCCGCGTTGCACTTTCATCTTGTGCGCGGTCTGCCATGTGCGGATGATCACTTCGCCCACCCGGCCCATGGCCTGCGAATCCGACGACAGCATGGACAGCGCGCCGAGATCGTGCAGGATGTCTTCGGCGGCGATGGTTTCGCGGCGAATGCGCGATTCCGCGAAAGCGATGTCTTCCGCAATCGACGGATCCAGGTGGTGGCACACCATCAGCATGTCGAGATGCTCTTCAAGCGTATTGACGGTGTACGGGCGCGTCGGATTGGTCGAGGAGGGCAGCACGTTCGCTTCGCCGCATACCTTGATGATGTCCGGCGCATGGCCGCCGCCCGCGCCTTCCGTGTGATACGTGTGGATCGTGCGCCCCTTGAACGCGGCCACGGTCGCTTCAACGAAACCGGCTTCGTTCAGCGTGTCCGTGTGAATCGCGACCTGCGTGTCGGTGTCGTCGGCAACGGAGAGGCAGTTGTCGATCGCGGCAGGCGTCGTGCCCCAGTCTTCATGCAGCTTCAGGCCGATCGCGCCCGCGGCGATCTGTTCGAGCGCCGGTTGCGGCTGGCTCACGTTGCCTTTGCCGAGAAAGCCGAGGTTCATCGGATAACCGTCGGCCGCTTGCAGCATGCGTTCGAGATGCCACGGACCCGGCGTGCAGGTAGTCGCGTTCGTACCCGTGGCCGGACCCGTGCCGCCGCCGAGCATCGTGGTCACGCCGCTCGCAAGCGCTTCTTCGATCTGCTGCGGGCTGATGAAGTGAATGTGCGTATCGATGCCGCCCGCCGTGACGATCAGGCCTTCGCCCGCGATCACTTCGGTGGAGGCGCCGATCGCGATCGTCACGTTCGGCTGGATGTCGGGATTGCCCGCTTTGCCGATCGCGGCGATGCGGCCGTTCTTGATGCCGATGTCGGCCTTGACGATGCCCCAGTGATCGAGAATCACCGCATTCGTCACGACGGTATCGACCACGTCGGCATGCACGCGTTGCGACTGGCCCATGCCGTCGCGAATCACTTTGCCGCCGCCGAATTTCACTTCTTCGCCGTAGGTGGTGAAGTCGCGCTCGACCTCGATCAGCAAATCGGTGTCGGCAAGGCGCACGCGGTCGCCGGTGGTGGGGCCGAACATTTCCGCGTATGCGCGGCGGCCAATGCGTAATGTCATGGTGTGGGTCCGGAAATGAGCAGGGCGGTTCGGGCGAAGGAGCGCGCGTGGCGCATCACAGCTTGCCCATCACCTTGCCGTTGAAGCCGTAGACGACGCGATCGCCCGCCAGTTCGACCAGTTCGACGGTGCGCTCCTGACCGGGCTCGAAGCGCACGGCGGTGCCCGCCGCGATGTTCAGCCGGAAGCCACGCGCAGCCTCGCGATCGAACGCGAGTGCCTCGTTCACTTCGTAAAAGTGATAGTGGGAGCCGATCTGCACTGGACGGTCGCCGGTATTCGACACGACCACCGTGACGGTCGCGCGGCCCGCGTTGAGCTCGTGTTCGCCGTCGTCGATGAGGAGTTCGCCGGGAATCATCTGGGCAGCCTTGCGTGTTTAAGGAATCGGGTGGTGAACGGTGACGAGCTTGGTGCCGTCGGGGAACGTGGCTTCGACCTGGATGTCGGGGATCATCTCGGGCACGCCTTCCATGACGTCGTCACGGGTGAGCAGCGTGGTGCCGTAGTGCATCACTTCGGCGACGGTCTTGCCGTCGCGCGCCGCTTCCATCAGCGCGGCGGTGATGAAGGCGATCGCTTCCGGGTAGTTCAGTTTGAGGCCGCGTGCGCGGCGCCGTTCGGCAAGCAGCGCGGCGGTGAAGATCAGCAGCTTGTCCTTCTCGCGAGGTGTCAGCTTCATCGAATGTGTGCGTAGGGTTGCAACGGTTGTGGCGGCGGTCCTCGTCGGGACCGGCTGCGACAATGATAGGCGCTGCGCGTCATGGCCGCGATCAGGTGCGAGGCACGGGATGCGTCCATGACGAATGCAATGCCGGATAAGCCGGTCACGGTATCAATTTCGCCTAACGTCACGCTTACAGATCGGTCGGCAGCGGCGCGCTGAACCACTTCTTCGACATCGTGTTGAGCGTGCCGTCCTGCTTCGCCTGTGCGATGGCCGCGTTCACTTTTTGCTGCAGGCGCGGCTCGTTCTTGTTCATGCCGACGAAGCACGGCGAATTCTTGATGACGAACTTCGGTTCCGGGCGGCGCGGCGGATTCTTCGCGAGGATCGCGGCCGCGACGATATTGCCCGCGGCGATCAACTGCACTTGGCCCGAGAGGAACGCGGCGATCGTTGCGTTGTTGTCCTCGAAGCGCTTGATGGTCGCGTTCGGCGCCATTTGCGTGAGACCGATCTCTTCCAGCGCACCGCGGGTTGCGCCGACCGTCTTGCCGGTCAGGTCGGCGGGGCCGCTGACCTTGATGTCGGCCGGACCGAACACGCCTTGGTAGTACGGCGCATAGGCCGTCGAAAAATCGATCACCTTCTCGCGATCAGGCGTCTTGCCGAGCGACGAGATCACCAGATCGACCTTGCCTGTTTGCAGATACGGAATACGGTTGGCGCTATTGACCGGCACGAGTTCGAGCTTCACGTTCATCGACTTCGCGAGCAGGGCGGCCGTGTCGATATCGTAGCCTTGCGGCTTCATGTCCGCGCCGACCGAACCGAACGGCGGATAGTCTTCCGGCACGGCGACTTTCAGCACGCCGGCCTTGGCAATGTTATCGAGTGTGTCCGCGTGAGCGGCGGGCGCTTGGATGGCGAGGACGGGCGAGAGCAACAATGCGGCGAGCCAGGCGCGACGCGCGGGGCGGAGAGTCGATCGTGTCATGTTCTGTGAGCGGAGGTGGCAACGAGCCGGTCGGCTGCCGTCAGGGCGCGGCAGCATCGTGGGGGATTTTGACGCAAGGTATGTGCCATGGCGGTGCAGCATAGGCTGGCGGCCGACGGAATAACGGGCGCACGCAATTGATGCGGGGCGACGCGCCAAATTGGTGCGCGACGCGTCTTACGACGGTGAAAGGAGGGCGGTCACTTTCCGCAGGAAAGCATCCACGAATACCGTGAGGGCGCGCGCAGCGCCGCCGGAAGAATGACTGCTGTGTCACAGACGGGGAATGTGCGAGAACACAGATTCCAGATGGACCACTACCGTGGCTGCGCGGGAGACCCGCTTATAAGCTGGCGGTTCAAAGCCGCTTTCTTTGCTTACTTTCTTTGCGGCAAGCAAAGAAAGTGAGTGCCGCCCCGCACAGGGGCAACGCTAATAGACCACGAAGAAATCAAGGAAAGGCCAAAAACCAAAAAAACCACCAAATTCAAGTCGCCCAAATCCGCAAAGGCACAGCCCCAACCCCATGCACAACCGGCCGCAACTGAAGCCAGCACTGAGTCAAAGCCCGCTGCAGCGTCTCCATAGACCGCGAGACAGCGCGCACGATCACCACCCCTGAGGTCACACAAGAAGCCGCACCTCTAAGCGAGCCACTAAACGACAACTGAGCGGTCAAAGCTTCAGCGAGCGCATCATCGCAAGCCGCGCCGACCGCCCAAAGCGTTCCATAAGCAGGAAATCCGGCGAGCCCCTGAGCCGCATCGCGCAGCGAGTCATCCGCCGAGAGGCTGGCCCGCTCGAGCCAAAGCAACTCGCCGTTAGCGCCAACGATCCGCGACAGCGAACGCAAGCTCCCTTGCGACCACCGCTCACCGGCAGCCTGCCGTCCGAGTTGAGTTGCATCCCATCCCAAAGCCGTGGCACCCTCACGGAGTGTCAACGAAAAATCCAGCTTCGCATTCGCGTGATCGAAAACGATATTATTCTGCGGCAGCCAATCGAGCTTCGCCCGCGCGCCGACACGCACATCGATACGCTGTTGCGCTTCACGCCCATTGGACTTGTACCACTTGGTCGCCCCAGGCGTGGTAATGACAGCATGCGCTGCGTCGCCAACCGCAACATCAATCGCGAGCTCATCACCGCCCGCGATCCCACCAGGCGGATGCACGATCACCGCATGACAAACGCCATATCCTTCCGGATAGAGCGGCCTTTGAACCCGCAAAGGCCCATCATGCAGCCGATGCTTGAGCGTAGTCCGCTCGCCATCCCTGACAAAACCGAGTTCAAGGCGCGCGCGCCATTGCGAATGCGCGCCGGCTTGCGCGGTAGCGAGGGTAGCGTGATTTTCGTGAAGCGACATGCGAATGAAATGCGACCAGACGGAGAACAGCAAAGCGTGCCTGCGCACGTCAGACAGCGCTCAACCGCGCTGCCACAGGATGCGTCGAGAATAGCACGCGCGGTGCGTGACGCCGCTCACACGGCGATCAGCGTGCGCACGCCATCGGCATCCATATTGGCGCCTTCTCCGCCCGCGATGATCTCGCCGCGGCTCATCACCCAATACCGATCCGCGATCTCTTTGGCGAAGTCGTAATACTGCTCGACGAGCAGCACCGTCATGCCCATTTCCTCGACCAGTTGACGCAGCGTGCGGCCGATATCCTGAATGATCGAAGGCTGAATGCCCTCGGTGGGCTCGTCGAGAATCAACAGTTGGGGATCGCTCATCAACGCGCGGCCAATGGCGAGCTGTTGCTGCTGCCCGCCGGAGAGATCGCCGCCGCGCCGGCTGCGCATATCCTTTAACACCGGGAACAGTTCGTAGATACGATCCGGGATCTTCTTGGGCGCCTTCTTGCTGGCGGCGCCCACCAGCAGATTTTCCTCGACGGTCAGCCGCGGAAAGATATCGCGGCCTTGCGGCACATAAGCGAGGCCTTTTTCCACGCGCGAGTAGGTCGGCAGTTTGGTGATCGGCGCGCCGCGCCAGGCGATCGAGCCGCTTTTCGTCTGCACGACGCCCATCAGGCAGCGCAGCAGCGTGGTTTTGCCCACGCCGTTGCGGCCGAGCAGGACAGTGAGTTTGCCGTCGGGCACGGTGAGCTTCACATCGCGCAAGATGTGGCTGCCGCCGTAGTACTGGTTCAGGTTTTCTACTTCTAGCATGTCCGTTTGACCCTTTGTTTCACCGTCCCGTTTGAGAGACCCGCTTCACCGGCCCAGATAAGACTCGATGACCGTCTCGTCGCGCTTCACTTCGTCGAGCGTGCCGTGAGCGAGCACACGCCCCTCGGCCATCACCGTCACCTTGCCGGTCGAGCCTGATAGCGCCGCCACGAACTCCATATCGTGCTCGACGACCATCATCGAGCAGGTGCCGCGCAGATGATTGAGCAATTCGGCTAACTGCATGGTTTCGTCGTCGGTCATGCCGGCGGCCGGCTCGTCGAGCAGGAGCAGCGCCGGTTGCTGCATCAGCAGCATGCCGATTTCGAGCCGTTGCTTCTGGCCGTGCGACAGTTCGCCGGCAAGACGCCGCGCTTCGCTCTCGAGGCCGATCAAGGCCAGCGTCTCTTCGATGCGCGCCTGTGCCTCGCGGTCGAGCCGCGCGCGTAGCGACGCCCACCAACCCTTGTCGGCCTTCATCGCCAGTTCGAGGTTTTCCCACACGGGATGCTGTTCGAAGACCGTGGGCTTCTGAAATTTGCGGCCAATGCCCGCACGCGCGATGGACGGCTCGTTCATGCGCGTCAGATCGATCGACTGGCCGAGAAACACCTTGCCGGAATCCGGCTCGGTCTTGCCGGTGATGACGTCCATCATGGTCGTCTTGCCGGCGCCGTTCGGACCGATGATGCAGCGCAATTCGCCGGCGTCGATCGTCAGCGTCAACGCGTTCAATGCACGAAAACCGTCGAAGCTCACGGTCACGTCTTCGAGATACAGGATCGTGCCGTGCGACACGTCGATCTCGCCGGGCACGACCGCGCGGCCCATGCTCGCCACACCGCTCAACGAGGTTTCAGCGGGATCTTCCGGTAACGCCAGATCAGGAACCATCGGGTTTTCGTTCATGAGCGGTTCCTTTTGCGCGTCACGAGTTCGATCAGCCCCATGATGCCGTTCGGCAGGAACAGCGGGACCAGCACGAAAATCAGACCGAGAAAGAACAGCCAGTATTCAGGGAAGTTCGCGGTGAAGAAGCTCTTCGCGCCATTCACGGCGAAGGCGCCGATGATCGGGCCGATCAGCGTGCCGCGTCCGCCCACGGCAACCCAGATCGCCATTTCGATCGAGTTGCCCGGCGACATCTCGCCCGGGTTGATGATGCCGACCTGCGGCACGTACAGCGCGCCGGCAATGCCGCACAACACGGCGGACACGGTCCATACGAAGAGCTTGTAGGCGAGCGGGCTATAGCCGAGGAACATCAGGCGCGTTTCGCCGTCGCGCACCGCGGTTACCACGCGGCCGAGCTTCGAGGTGACGATGGCGCGCGCGCCGAGGAACGCGAGGATCAGCACGGCGAACGTGATCAGCAGCAGCGCGGTGCGCGTGCCTGGATGCGTGATCGGAAAGCCGCCGATGCGCTTGAAGTCGGTAAAGCCGTTATTGCCGCCGAAGCCCGTCTCGTTGCGATAGAACAGCAGCATCGCGGCGAAGGTCATGGCCTGCGTGATGATCGACAGATACACGCCCTTCACCCGCGAGCGGAACGTGAAGAAGCCGAACACCCACGCGACCACCGCCGGCACCAGCACCACCAGCAGCAGCGCGTAGCCGAGATGCTGCGTGCCTTGCCAGTACCAGGGCAACTGATGCCAGTCGAGAAACACCATGAAGTCGGGCAGGTCGCTGCCGTATTTGCCTTCGTGGCCGATCGAGCGCATCAGATACATACCGATCGCGTAACCGCCGAGCGCGAAGAACAGCGCGTGCCCCAGGCTCAGAATGCCGCAGTAGCCCCACACCAGATCGAGCGCCAGCGCCGCGATCGCGTAGCACATGAACTTGCCGGTGATCGTCATCGCGTACGCGGACAGATGCAGCGCGCTGGTCTCCGGCACGACCAGCGTGGCGAACGGCACGCCGAGGCCGAAGACGATGATCAACGCGATCAGCGCGAGCCACGCCCGCCGTGACAGCAGCGCGGGGCGCGGCGGCAGGCCGAGCGCGAAACCCGCTTGCGCTTCGCGTCCGGCGAGCGCGCCGCCGCCGCTTGCGCCGACGTGAGCCGATGAAGTTGCAGATGTCATCTCATGCCTCCGCGCTACGGCCCTTGAGGGCGAACATGCCCTGCGGACGCTTCTGGATGAACAACACGATCAGCACGAGCACGGCGATCTTCGCGAGCACCGCGCCCCAGAACGGTTCGATCGCCTTGCTGATGAGTCCGAGGCCGAAGCCGCCGATCACCGTGCCGGCCAACTGGCCGACGCCACCTAGCACCACCGCCATGAACGAATCGATGATGTAGCTCTGGCCGAGGTCCGGTCCGACGTTGCCGATCTGCGAGAGCGCACAGCCGCCCAGACCGGCGATGCCCGCGCCGAACGCGAACGCATACGAATCGACCCGTGCGGTCTTCACGCCGACACAGGCCGCCATGCGCCGGTTCTGCGTGACGGCGCGCACGAACAGGCCGAGCCGCGTCTTGGTGAGCACGGCCCACGCGATGCCGACCACGATCAGCGAGAACACGAGAATCGCCAGCCGGTTGTACGGCAGGATCAGATTGGGCAGCACGGTGACGCCGCCGCTCATCCACGCCGGGTTGACCACCTGCACGTTCTGCGCGCCGAACAGCATGCGCGTCGCCTGAATCAGGATCAGGCTGACGCCGAAGGTGGTCAGCAGCGTTTCGAGCGGGCGGCCGTACAGATGCTTCAGCACCAGCCGTTCGAGCACGATGCCCACCAGCCCCGCGGCGACGAACGAGGCCGGAATGGCGAGCAGCGGATACCAGTCGAACGCGCCGGGCGCGAAGCGCTGAAAGAGGTTCTGCACCACATAGGTGGCGTACGCGCCGATCATCAGGAATTCGCCGTGCGCCATGTTGATCACGCCGATCAACCCATAGGTGATGGCAAGGCCCAGCGCGGCGAGCAGCAGCACGCTGCCAAGCGAGAGGCCCGCGAACAGCGTGCCGGCGATCTGGCTGCGGCGCTGGATCGCGTCGAGTTCGTCGATGCCGCTTTGCGCGGCGGCGCGCACGCGGTCGTCGGCTTCCACGAAGGTGCCGTCCGGCTTCTTCGCGACGATCGGCCGCAGCAGCTCGTTCATGTCGAGGTCGTGTCGCGCGGCGACCAGTTGCACGGCTTCGAGGCGCCTGCCGGGGTCGGCGTCGTGCAGCGCGGTCATCGCCCACAAAGTGTCGAGGCGCTTCTTCAGCGCGGGATCGGTTTCCTTTGCGCGAGCTGCGTCGACGAGCGGTTTGATCGACGGATCCGGGTTCTGCAGCAGCGCGGTGATCGCGGCTTCACGTGTCGCCTTGTCCGGCGAATCGAGCTGCAGACCCGACAGCGCGCCGGCCACTTTCGAGCGCAGCAGATTGTTTAGCGTGACCGGCTGGGCATCGCCCGCGGCGACGGTCTTGCCGGTGACCGCGTCCTTCGCGGTGTCGCCGTCCTGCAGCAGCACGGCGCCCGAATCGGTGGCGAGCGCGCTGTCGTCGGACAGCGCCTTGAGCACCGCCATCGACTCCTTGTCGTGATTGGCGATCAGTTTGTCGATGGCGGCGGATTTCGCGTCGAAGTCGTCGCCGGCAAGCGGCGCCACATCGGCTTGCGTCAGCGCGAAAGCGCTCAGCGGTGCGCCCGCGAGGAGCACGAGCGCGACACCGGTCACGCCGCGCTGCGCGAGCCGCAGCGACAGTTTTTGCGCCAGTGTTCGTGTGGACCTGAGAAATGAGAACGCCATGGTGGCCTTTGAAGAAAAACCGGCGGAGCGGCGCGGCATGTGGGCAAGCGCCGCAGCTGCGCCGTCGAATTGCCGCGCGCGAAAGTCGTGCCGTCGGGACGGCGGATCACGGCACGAACGCAGGCGCGGTCGGCGCGCCTGTCGCGGGATTGCATCGGCGTGCCATGCCGGCCGACGTCGCCGTCACGGCACGCCTTCCTGTCAGGCGACGCGCGAACGCTTCAGGAACGCCGGGATCGAGCTGACCACGTCCGGCTTGCTCGAATTGCCGGCAATGAACGGGCTCCACGGCTGCGCGCGAATCGCGGTCTTGGTCCGCCACACCACGTTGAACTGGCCGTCGGCGCGCACTTCGCCGATCATCACCGGCTTGTGCAGGTGGTGATTGCCGTCCATTTCGAGCGTGAAGCCCGAAGGCGCGGCGAACGTCTGGCCGACCATCGCCACGCGCACCTTGTCGACTTCGGTGCTCTTGGCCTTCTCGACCGCCTGCTTCCACATATGGATGCCGACGAAGGTCGCTTCCATCGGGTCATTGGTCACGCGCTTGGTGCCGCCCGGCAGGTTGTTCTGCGCGACCCATGCGGCCCATTGCTTCTTGAACTTTTCGTTGGCCGGGTTGCGCAGCGACATGAAGTAATTCCACGCCGCGAGGTTGCCGACCAGCGGCTTCGTATCGATACCGCGCAACTCTTCCTCGCCGACCGAGAAGGCGACCACCGGCACGTCCGACGCCTTCAGCCCCTGGTTGCCGAGTTCCTTATAGAACGGCACGTTCGAGTCGCCGTTCACCGTGGAGATCACCGCGGTCTTGCCGCCTTGCGAGAAAGTCTTGATGTTCGCGACGATGGTCTGGTAGTCGCTATGGCCGAACGGCGTATAGACCTCCTGAATGTCGGCTTCCTGGACGCCCTTCGACTTGAGGAACGCGCGCAGGATCTTGTTGGTCGTGCGGGGGTACACATAGTCGGTGCCCAGCAGGAAGAAGCGCTTGGCGCCGCCGCCTTCCGCGCTCATCAGGTATTCGGTCGCCGGAATCGCCTGCTGATTCGGCGCTGCGCCCGTGTAGAACACGTTGCGCGACATTTCTTCGCCTTCGTACTGCACCGGGTAGAACAGCAGGCCGTTCAGTTCCTCGAACACCGGCAGCACCGATTTGCGCGACACCGAGGTCCAGCAGCCGAACACCACGGCGCACTTGTCCTGCGTGATCAGCTGACGCGCTTTCTCGGCGAAGAGCGGCCAGTTCGATGCCGGGTCGACCACCACCGGCTCCAGTTGACGGCCCATCACGCCGCCGTTCTTGTTGATGTCCGCAATGGTCATCAACGCGGTGTCTTTGAGGGAAGTCTCCGAGATCGCCATCGTGCCCGACAGCGAATGCAGGATACCTACCTTGATCGGGCCGCTGCCCGACTGCGCATGGGCGAACGGAACCTGACCAGCAAGCGCCAGCGCGCCCGACATGGAGCCGAACTTCAACAGACTGCGACGTTTCATGTATATCCCCTTGCCATTGATGGTGACTGTTTATGGGCGTCGATTTCAGCCAGCAGGGCTTATCCCGCATGACTTGCCGCTTGTGTACTGCAAGTGACATGCCATGCAGTAAATTCGACTCGAAGGTCGTGCATGGCATGCTGCATCGCGGCTACCGCCTGGCCGGTTCATGCGGATTGCGGCGCGAAATTGGTGCAGGATCGAACCATGCGCCTCGTTCAGGTGCGCGCCGCGCCGCAACGAAGCGTGCGTATCCGCCAACGGGCGTCGACGGTGCATCTGCGCCGCGCCTTTGTGCATGCGCCGTCGCGCTATACGGGCGATATCCTGGCGTTCTCGCCGCCGTTGATCGTCGAGGAGGTGTAGATCGAGGAGATCCTGTGGGACGGTGGCCGAGGTGTTGAGGGAGGTGGACTAGTAGCGCGGCGTTTCGGAGACCGCGGTATGAAAGAAGGCCGGCGATTTGCGGGGCGCCGGCCTTATCGATTAGATCGCCGAGTTCAGAACGCGACGAAGGGGCCAGTCTGCGCGCCGACCTGGGCGCCGTTCAAAGCGGTGTAGACGTCGCGGCCGAAGAAGAACGGCAGGCCCCAGATAAAGTAACTGGAAAGCGACGTATAGACGGCCAGATCGTCATGCGCTGCGTATTGGCCGTTCATCAGGTTCGCCGTATTGGCTACCTGGAACGGTACGGTTGCGGACGCCGCCGCTCCGCTGTTGGGTTTGAGTATGGCGGACAGGCTGAGTGCGGTCGACGGCGTGTAACGTCCCCACGAGTCGAACGGGATCGAGCGATCCTGGAAAGTGTTCGTGTTCGACCCGCTATCCATCACCCCCCTTCCGAACAGCGAGCCCTTGTACGCCGTCGTGAAGAAGCCGTTGCCGTCGAGCGCAATGATATTGGCATTCGACGACAGCCTGTTGTTCTGTTGCGTGCCAATGCCGAACACCAGTTCGCCGGTGGCGCTTGGCTGGCCGCCCGCAGGCAGGGCAGGCAGACGGATGATCGTGCCGTTGTTGTCCGAAGTGAAGTTGGCGACGGGATTCATGACCTGCGTGTCGAGCGGCACGCGTGTGCCTTTGCACGAACCCGTGGACGGACAGTAGTAGTAAGTGGCCGACAAGGCATATTGGGCCGCGAGCGGAAAGTCGCGTACCGCGGAACTGATGCCGACCACGCCATTGGCGCCGAGATCGGTCACCGTGCCGATGTTCCCGAGCCCCACTGATGCGCAATCCGCGGGCGTGGCATACGCGCTGTCGCCGATCACCTGGATCGGCAGGTTGCCTGCTGCCTTGGCGCCGATCGTTACGTCGGCGCGCCTGATCGGCCCCCACGCATAACCGGATGCAAACTGCGCGCATTGGGCAATCGGGGCTGCGCTGGTGGGATCGTCGGTGGCGCCGGTTTGCGCCGGCAAACGACCCGAGAGCGCCGGGCCCAACGCGCTCGCCAGCACACGCACGCCTGCCGAACCGGTGTCGACCAGCATGTGGTCGATCGTTGCGCATTGGCTCGCGCCCTGCACACCAGGGATGCAGATGGTGACGGTTACGTAGGGCTGGTTGGCGTAATTTCCCGTCCATCGTTCGACGGTGATCGGGACGGTGTTGACGTCGGCCGATGGCGATGGCGATGGCGATGGCGTTGGTGTCGGAGTTGGAGTTGGAGTTGGAGTTGGAGTTGGAGTTGGAGTTGGAGTTGGTGTCGGTGTTGGTGTCGGTGTTGGTGTCGGTGTTGGAGTCGGAGTCGCAGTTGGTGTCGGCGTCGGTGTCGGTGTC
>NZ_JARESX010000049.1:0-55943 GCF_046026435.1 Paraburkholderia sp. RL17-381-BIF-C
GGCTGGCACTCCGATGTGCATCGTTGTTCCTCCTCGACTTCCTGTTTTACGACAGATCCGCCGACGAGGCACGCCGGCTTGCAAGTGCAACGGCTAACGCCTCACTTTAACCGAAACGGACGCCGCGCCGAAATCGGGGACAATGCGGGGGGCCTTGGCGGATGCAGGCTGCGTCGTGGCGGGCCACGAATGGCCAAGACCGGGCGCCGCGCGCCGCCAGCTTCCCGGCAAGCGAAGCCCATAAACGGTAAAATGCGCACCCATGAAACCGGAAACCTGGCTGCCGCACGTCACCGTCGCGGCCATCGTCGAACGTGACGGGCGCTTCCTCGTGGTCGAGGAACATACCGCCGAGGGCCTGCGCCTGAATCAGCCCGCGGGCCATCTGGAAGCGGGCGAAACGCTGCTTGAAGCCGTGATCCGCGAAACGCTCGAGGAAACCGCCCATCCGTTCGTGCCCGTGGCACTGGTGGGCATGTATATGACCCACTTCGAGCGTCCCGGCAGCGACGGCGCGGCAGGCGGGGTGACCTACCTGCGCTTCACCTATTGCGGCCCGGGCGGCGAACCGGACACGGAGCGCGCGCTCGACCCCGACATCGTCCGCACGTTGTGGATGAGCGCCGACGAATTGCGCGCCTGTCCCGAACGGCACCGCACGCCGCTCGTCATGCAATGTCTCGACGACTACCTCGCGGGCCGGCGTTTCCCGCTTGACTTCGTGCACACGCATTCGGTCGGGCCTAAACAGTAAAAAACAGTAAATATCGCGGCAGCCGTCACGAGCGGCCTACCCACGATCCATGAAGTCACGCAGCACCCAGTGAGCACCTTATGAGCAAGCAGAAAGTCGTAGTAGGCATGTCGGGCGGCGTCGATTCGTCGGTTACCGCGTGGCTGCTGAAGGAACAGGGCTACGACGTGGTCGGCCTGTTCATGAAAAACTGGGAAGACGACGACGACAGCGAGTACTGCTCGACGCGGCAGGACTGGATCGACGTGGTCTCGGTGGCGGACCTGATCGGCATCGACGTCGAAGCGGTCAACTTCGCCTCCGAATACAAGGACCGCGTGTTCGCCGAATTCCTGCGCGAATATTCGGCCGGCCGCACGCCGAATCCGGACGTGTTGTGCAACGCCGAAATCAAGTTCAAGGCGTTCCTCGATCACGCCATGTCGCTCGGCGCGGAAACCATCGCAACCGGCCACTATGCTCGCGTGCGCGAGAACAATGGCCGCTTCGAACTGCTGAAGGCATTCGACCATACGAAAGATCAGTCCTACTTCCTGCACAGGTTGAATCAGGCGCAGTTGTCGAAAACGCTGTTTCCGCTCGGCGAGATTCCGAAAACCAAGGTGCGCGAAATCGCCGAACAGATCGCGCTGCCCAATGCGAAGAAGAAAGACTCGACCGGCATCTGCTTTATCGGCGAACGGCCGTTCCGCGACTTCCTGAACCGCTATCTGCCGACCAAGCCCGGCCCGATGAAAACCACCGAAGGCAAAGTGGTCGGCGAACACATCGGCCTCGCGTTCTACACGTTCGGCCAGCGCAAGGGCATCGGCCTCGGCGGCAGCAAGGACGGCAGCGGCGAGCCGTGGTTCGTGGCCGGCAAGGACATCCCGTCGAACACGCTGTACGTTGCGCAGGGCCACGATCATCCGTGGCTGCTGAGCCATACGCTGTCCGCGGGCAACACGAGCTGGGTGGCAGGCGAGCCGCCGGCGGACGGCTTCGCGTGCGGCGCGAAGACCCGCTACCGGCAAGCGGACGCGCCGTGCACGTTCAGTTCGGCGGGGGCCGGCGAAGGCCTCTTCGAGCTGAATTTCGACACGGCGCAATGGGCTGTCACACCGGGGCAATCCGCCGTGCTCTACGATGGCGACGTGTGCCTGGGCGGCGGCATCATCGAACATGCGGTAACCGGCCAGCCGGTCTCGCGCCAGCCGCAACAAGCGGCATTGCTGACCACCCGCTGATCCATGCTTTCAATCGATGAGTCATACAGCGCGTCGCCGTACGCGCCGTACGTTCACGTCTGAACCCGGTCGCGGCATTCATGCGTTCGCACTTCCAACGGCAGCCCGCTTCGCCATGACAAGCAGTCGCCCGTTTTCCTTCACGACGGATTCCGCCTGCGCCAACGGCGTTGGCGATCCCGCCGTGACGATCCTCACCGCAACGGAGTCCCCATGTTTTCTCGACGTTATCTCGCCATGTGGTGCGCAGCCGCGCTACTCGCGGTCTGCGCGGCGCTCGCCGCCACGCATCACATTTCGTGGTTCTGGATCATCGTACCGCTCGCGCTCGTGGCGCTGGGCCTGTTCGACCTGACGCAGCAGCGTCACGCGATCCTGCGCAACTATCCGCTGTGGGGGCACTTCCGTTTCCTGTTCGAATTCATCCGGCCGGAAATCCGTCAGTATTTCGTTGAAGGCGATACCGACGAAAAGCCGTTCTCGCGCGCCCAACGCAGCATCGTCTACCAGCGCGCAAAGAACGACGTCGACAGCCGACCGTACGGCACCGAGCTCGACGTCAAGGCCGTCTCGCACGAATGGATCAGCCACTCGCTCGCGCCGACCGTGCTCGATCACCACGACTTTCGCGTCGTCGTCGGACCGGACCGCGCGCAGCCTTATTCGATGTCGATCTTCAACGTCTCGGCAATGAGCTTCGGCTCACTGTCGGCGAACGCGATCATGGCGCTGAACCTCGGCGCGAAGAAAGGCAACTTCGCGCACGACACCGGCGAAGGTTCGATGTCGAAGTATCACCGCGAGCATGGCGGCGACATCATCTGGGAAATCGCTTCGGGCTACTTCGGCTGCCGCAACGACGACGGCACTTTCAGCGCGGAGAAGTTCGCGAAACAGGCCGCCGAGCCGCAAGTGAAGATGATCGAGGTGAAGCTCTCGCAAGGCGCGAAGCCGGGTCACGGCGGCGTGCTGCCGGCGGCCAAGATCACGCCGGAAATCGCCGAAACGCGCGGCGTGCCGATGGGCCGCGACTGCATCTCGCCGGCCACGCACTCGGAGTTCTCCACACCGCGCGGTCTGCTCGAATTTGTCGACCGTCTGCGCACGCTGTCGGGCGGCAAGCCGACCGGGTTCAAGCTGTGCATCGGGCACCCATGGGAATTTTTCGGCATTGCGAAGGCGATGCTGGAAACGGGCATCCTGCCGGACTTCATCGTGGTGGACGGCGCTGAAGGCGGCACCGGCGCGGCGCCACTGGAATTCACCGACCACGTCGGCGTGCCGTTACAAGAGGGCCTGCTGCTGGTGCATAACACGCTGGTGGGCATCGGCTTGCGCCAGCGCATCCGCATCGGCGCCAGCGGCAAGATGATCAGCGCATTCGATATCACCAAGACGCTCGCCATCGGCGCCGATTGGGTCAATGCGGCGCGCGGCTTCATGTTCGCGGTGGGCTGCATTCAGGCGCAGACCTGCCACACGGGCCGTTGCCCGACCGGCGTCGCGACGCAAGACCCGGTGCGCCAGCGCGCGTTGGTGGTGCCGGACAAGGCCGACCGTGTTTTCAATTTCCATCACAACACGCTGCATGCGCTGAAGGAAATCATTCAGGCCGCGGGCCTGAAGCATCCGGCGGAACTGCGCGCGCATCACATCGTGCGGCGCGTGTCGTCGCATGAGGTGCGCCTCATGTCGGACTTGCTGAAGTATCTCGATCCGAACGACCTGCTCAACGGCAATTACCGTTACTCGCTGTTCGAAAAGTACTGGCCGGTGGCGCAAAGCGATTCGTTCTCGCCGAAGGTGGAGCTGGCGGCGACGTGACCGGCCTGCCGATGCGCGCGCTATGACGCGACACTATTGACGAAGGGCCGCACCACGCGGCCCTTCGTCATTCAGAGAACCGTTGAACTCCCGTCCGACCCCGCAAAACGGACACCCCCCTCCCTTTCCGTTAAAATCTCTGGTTTAGCACTTCGCTCCACGGCCAGCCCGGCGCGCTTCGGCGCTCACGGCGCGGCCCCATGCCCGAAAGGCACTTCATGCTCACGTTTCAGCAAATCATCCTGACAATGCAGTCCTACTGGGACAAGCAGGGTTGCGCATTGCTCCAGCCGATCGACATGGAAGTCGGCGCGGGCACCTCCCACGTCCATACTTTCCTGCGCGCGGTCGGTCCCGAGCCGTGGCGCGCGGCATACGTGCAACCGTCGCGCCGCCCGAAAGACGGCCGCTACGGCGAGAACCCGAACCGTCTGCAGCATTACTACCAGTACCAGGTGGTGCTCAAGCCGGCGCCGGAAAATATCCTCGACCTGTACCTCGGCTCGCTCGAAGCCCTCGGCTTCGACCTGAAGCAGAACGACGTGCGCTTTGTCGAAGACGACTGGGAAAATCCCACGCTCGGCGCCTGGGGCCTCGGCTGGGAAGTGTGGCTGAACGGCATGGAAGTGACCCAGTTCACCTACTTCCAGCAGGTCGGCGGTCTCGACTGCAAGCCAGTGCTCGGCGAAATCACGTACGGCCTCGAGCGCCTCGCCATGTATTTGCAGAAGGTCGAGAACGTCTACGACCTCGTCTGGACGGAGTGGGAAGAGCAAGGCCCGAACGGCCCGGAACTGCGTCGCCTGACTTATGGCGATGTCTACCATCAGAACGAAGTCGAGCAGTCCACCTACAACTTCGAATACGCGAACGTCGAGTTGCTGTTCTCGATCTTCAACAGCTACGAAGCCGAAGCCAAGCGCATGATCGAAGCGCAGATCGCGCTGCCGGCGTATGAACTCGTGCTAAAGGCC
This sequence comes from Paraburkholderia sp. RL17-381-BIF-C, assembly GCF_046026435.1. Taxonomy (NCBI): domain Bacteria; kingdom Pseudomonadati; phylum Pseudomonadota; class Betaproteobacteria; order Burkholderiales; family Burkholderiaceae; genus Paraburkholderia; species Paraburkholderia sp. RL17-381-BIF-C. The sequence goes on from NZ_JARESX010000049.1 coordinate 4,779, forward strand.
GGCCACACGTTCAACCTGCTCGACGCACGCGGCGCCATTTCGGTCACGGAACGCGCGGCGTATATCGGCCGCATTCGCGCACTGTCGAAGCTGGTCGCCCAGGCTTATTACGACTCGCGCGAAAAGCTCGGCTTCCCGATGCTCGGCAATCCCGTGCACGGCGTGCCGGGCCTCACGACTGACGAACAGGACGCCGCGATGCCCGCATGGGCGCCGCCGCTGAAAGTCGAACGCAAGATCGACCAAGACTGACGAGACGAGAACACCAGGAAATGACTCAACCCCATCAAGCTACCCTGCTCGTCGAGCTGCTGACCGAAGAACTGCCGCCCAAAGCGCTCGCGCGTCTCGGCGACGCCTTCGCCGAAGGCATTGCGCAGCGCCTCGCGGCGCGCGACCTGGTCGAAGGCGAACTGTCGTTCGAACGTTATGCCACGCCGCGCCGCCTCGCAGTCACGATCAAAAACGTGCGCGCGGTCGCGCCGGAAAAACACCTGCGCGAAAAAGTGCTGCCGGTTTCTGTCGCGCTGGATAATGACGGCCAGCCCACCGCGCCGCTCGCCAAGAAACTGGCCGCGCTCGGCTTCCCCGATTTCTCGGTGAACGACCTGGAGCGCGCGCAGGACGGCAAGGCCGAAGCCTTCTTCCTGCGTTACGCCGCGCCCGGCGCCACGCTCGCCGAAGGCCTGCAAGGCGCGCTCGACGAAACGCTCGCCAAGCTGCCCATTCCGAAGGTCATGACCTATCAGCGCCCGGACGGCACCAATGTGCAGTTCGTGCGTCCGGCGCATCGCCTGACCGCGCTGCATGGCGAACAGGTCGTGCCGGTGAGCGCGCTCGGCATCGACGCCGACGACACCACGCTCGGCCATCGCTTCCTCACCGAAGGCTTCGTGCAGATCCAGCACGCGGATTCGTACGCCGAGACGCTGCTGCACAAAGGCCGCGTGGTCGCGAATTTCGCCGACCGCAAGGCCACCATCCGCACGCATCTGCTCGCGCAAGCCAACGGCGACCAAGTGGTGATGCCGGAATCGCTGCTGGACGAAGTGACCTCGCTGGTTGAATGGCCGGTGGTCTACGCGTGCCGTTTCGAGGACGAATTCCTGCAAGTGCCGCAGGAATGCCTGATCCTCACCATGCAGACCAATCAGAAGTACTTCGCGCTGACCGATGCGCACGGCAAGCTGCGTTCGCGCTTCCTGATCGTATCGAATATCGAGACGGCCACGCCGGGCGATATCGTCGAAGGCAATGAGCGCGTGGTGCGTCCGCGTCTGGCCGACGCGAAGTTCTTCTTCGAGCAGGACAAGAAGAAGACGCTCGCCGATCGCGTGCCGCTGCTCGCGAACGTGGTGTATCACAACAAACTGGGCTCGGCGCTGCAACGCGTGGAGCGCGTCGAAGCGCTGGCCGGCGCGATTGCCGAACTGATCGGCGCGGACGTGGCGCTTGCAAAGCGCGCCGCGCGTCTGGCCAAGGCCGACCTGATCACCGACATGGTGGGCGAATTCCCCGAGCTGCAAGGCACGATGGGCACGTACTACGCGCGCCACGACGGCGAGCCGGAAGAAGTCGCGCTCGCGTGCTCAGAACATTATCAGCCGCGTTTCTCCGGCGACGCGTTGCCCACCACCGCAACCGGCACCGTCGTCGCGCTCGCCGACAAGCTCGAAACGCTGGTCGGCATCTGGGGGATCGGCCTGCAACCCACCGGCGAGAAAGACCCGTTCGCGCTGCGCCGTCACGCGCTCGGCGTGCTGCGCATTCTCGTCGAGAAGCAACTGCCGGTCGATCTGGTCGAACTGCTGCGCACGGCTTACGCGCAATTCGCCGCGGTGCCGAACGTCGCCGATTCGACGCAAGCGATCTACGAGTTCAGCATGGACCGCCTGCGCGGTCTGCTGCGCGAGCGTGGCTATGCAGCCGGCGAAATCGACGCGGTGCTGGCGCTGAATCCCACGCGTCTGGACGACATCGTCGCGCGTCTGGATGCCGTGCGCGAATTCGCGTCGCTGGCTGAAGCGGCTTCGCTCGCGGCGGCCAACAAGCGCATCTCGAACATCCTGAAGAAGTCGGAAGGCGCGGCGACCGGCGGTGTGCAAGTCACGCTGCTCGTCGAAGCGGCGGAAAAAGCCTTGCATGCGCAACTCGAACAGGTCGCGCCGCGCGTGCAATCGCAACTGGCCGCACGCGACTACACGGGTGCGCTCACCGCGCTCGCCGCGTTGCGCGAACCGGTCGACACGTTCTTCAACGACGTGATGGTCAACGCCGAAGATCCGGCGTTGCGCGCCAACCGTCTGGCCCTGCTCGGCGCACTGCATCAGCAGATGAACTGCGTCGCCGACATTTCCCGACTCGCCGCCTGAGCACCGCGCCATGCCGACCAAAAAAGTGGTGATCCTCGACCGCGACGGCGTGATCAACGTCGACTCCGACGCGTTCATCAAGTCGCCGGACGAATGGGTTGCCCTGCCCGGTTCGCTGGAAGCCATCGCGCGTCTGAATCAGGCGGGCTATCGCGTGGCGATCGCGACCAACCAGTCGGGCATCGGCCGTGGCCTGTTCGACATGAACGCGCTCAATGCGATGCATCTGAAGATGCACCGCATGGCGGCCGCGGTCGGCGGGCGCATCGACGCGGTGTTCTTCTGCCCGCACACGGCGGAAGACCACTGCGAGTGCCGCAAGCCGAAGCCCGGCATGCTGAAGATGATCGCCGAACGTTTCGAAGTCGATCCGGAACATACGCCGGTGGTCGGCGACTCCAAACGCGATCTGCAAGCGGGCGCTTCGCTCGGCCATCCGGTTCATCTGGTGCTGACCGGCAAGGGTCGCAAAACGCTCGCGGCCGGCAACTTGCCAGAAGGCACGATCGTGCACGACGATCTGCGTGCCTTCGCGCTCGACTTCCTCGCCGACGCTCAAGAGTGACGCGCGCCACGCGCGTCCCCATCCCTCACTGACCACGCCGATGCGCTTCATCCGTTCTTTGCTTCTGCTGATCTACTTCGTTCTCTTCACGGTGCCGTACGCGACGGCATGCTTCATCGCGTTTCCGTTCATGCGCGCCGACAAGCGCTACTGGATGGCGGCCGGCTGGTGCCGCGCGACGCTGCATACGGTGCGTTGGCTCAACGGCATCCGCTACCGGATCGAGGGCATGGAGAACCTGCCCAACGGTCCCGCCGTGCTGCTGTCCAAGCATCAGTCGGCATGGGAAACGCTGGCGTTTCCGGCGCTCATGCCCCGGCCGCTGTGCTATGTGTTCAAGCGCGAACTGCTGTATGTACCGTTCTTCGGCTGGGCGCTCGGCATGCTGAAGATGGTTCACATCGATCGCAAGGAAGGCAAGTACGCGTTCGAATCAGTCATCAAACAAGGCAAAGCGCGCATGGCGGAAGGCGCTTGGGTCATCATGTTTCCGGAAGGCACGCGCACGCCGACCGGCAAGCAAGGCAAGTACAAAACCGGGGGCGCGCGCTTCGCGACGGCAACCGGCGCGCCGGTCGTACCGATCGCGCACAACGCAGGACGCGTGTGGCCGCGCAACTCGTTTCTCAAATATGCGGGTATAGTCACAGTGTCGATCGGCAAGCCGATCGACACGACGGGGCTCACGCCCGATGAAGTGAACACGCGCGTCGAACGGTGGATCGAAGCTGAAATGCGTCGCATCGATCCTACCGCGTACCGCGCGGCGGAAAGCAGTTCCGCCGCCGCACCAATCTGACGCGCCCACGCCCTAGAAGGCGTATTAGCGCGAAGCCGAATCCGATGCAGAAGTCTCCTACGCCGCAGCACGCTGCGGCGCTCGATAACCGGCAGCTCGATCTCCCGCTCTTTGCCGAGCCGGGGTCGACGTCGTCGTCCCCTTCACCTTCCGCACCGTCGCCTGGCTCTTTGCAGGGCTCGCCGGGGAGCCAGCAACCGGCCGTGCTGCTCGCGCCAGATGGCAGCAAGCTGCGCAGCCTCGCGATCGGCTCACGCACGCTGCATTACGTGCTCAAGCGTTCGGCTCGACGCTCGATCGGCTTTGCGATCGACAGCACGGGTCTCACGATCACGGCACCGCGTTGGGTTACGCTCGCCGATATCGAAACCGCGATCACCGAAAAACAGCGCTGGATTTTCACGAAGCTGATCGAATGGCAAACGCGTGTCGAGCAACGCGCGTTGCCGAAGGTCGACTGGAAAGATGGCGCCGAGGTGCCTTATCTGGGACAGCCCGTGCGCGTGAAGCTCGGCTCGCCGCAAGGCACGCTCGCGTTCAGCGCGAACGACGCGGCGCTGCAAGTGCCGCTGCCGTTGCAAGCGGACCCGCAGCAGATCAAGGACCGCGTGCAAGGGTGGCTGCAAGGCGAAGCGAAGCGCCTGTTCGGCGAGCGCCTTGCGATCTACGCGGAGAAGCTGGGCGTGAACTATCGCGCGTATGCGCTTTCTTCAGCGGCCACGCGTTGGGGCAGTTGTTCGAGTGACGGCAAGATTCGCCTGAACTGGCGGCTGATTCACTTTCCGCTTTCCATCATCGATTACGTCGTCGCTCACGAACTCGCGCATCTGCGTGAAATGAATCACAGCCCGCGTTTCTGGCAAACAGTCGAATCGATTTTTCCGGAATTCCGCGAGGCGCGGCAGACGTTGAAGTCGCATCCGCCGGAATTGCTGCCGACGCTTTAGCCCCTTCCTTGCGCATTGAAACCGGCGCTTCAGTTTCAGACTGAAGCGCCGGCTTGTCACATTCTTCCGCTCACTCCGAGCAGAAAGTTTCCTGCAAATGACGCCACGTCACCTTGCCGTGCGCGTCGAGATCCATCACCGCCGTGGAGCGCCGCACGTTCGCGTTGCCGGTGTTGTCGCGCTGATACTCGCGATATTTCACCACCGCCCCTGACGGGTATTCGGCGACGATCTCCTTGTCGCGAATGGTGATGTGCGCGCCTGGGCGCGCGCCGCGCAGCTTCGAAAATGTCTCGCGCAAACCGGCGTGATCGAGTGCGGCACCCGAAGTCATGACCAGCGTGAACTGCGGAGCGAAGCGCGCCATGATTCTTTGCAGCGCGCCTTCATCCGCGGAACCGTCGAACAGGGCCTCGATTTCGACGTGGATCTCGTCGAGTTCGTTGAAGTAGGGATTGCTGTTATTCATCGTCTAACCTCGCCCCACGGCCTGCTCTCTTATTTCTTCTTCTGGATGAACTCGATCTTGTAGCCGTCCGGGTCGGTAACGAATGCGATCACGGTCGTGCCGTGTTTCATCGGGCCCGCTTCGCGCACGACCGTGCCGCCTTGTGCCTTGATCTTGTCACATGCGGCATAGGCGTCGTCCACTTCGACGGCGAGGTGGCCAAAACCGGTGCCGAGATCGTACGAGGGCGTGTCCCAGTTGTGCGTGAGTTCGAGCACGGTGCCGTCGCGCTCGTCTTCGTAACCGACGAATGCCAGCGTGAATTTGCCGTCCGGATAATCTTCGCGGCGCAGCAGTTTCATGCCGAGCAGTTCGGTGTAGAAGGCAATGGAACGATCCAGGTCGCCGACCCGGAGCATGGTGTGAAGCAGGCGCATGGTGCACTCCCTGTTGCATGATAGCGAGACCGTCAATGTACCCGGAATCACGCACCGCTGCAGAGCGCGCCGCTCGTGAACCGATGCTCAGAACTGATGCCGCACGCCTGCCATCAAGCCGATCTGCGTGCCCTTCTGCGCGAGCCCGACGCCGTTGACGCCTTGCAGTTGCGCTCCGATCAGACCGCCCCGATAGATCGCATAGTCGCCTTCCAGATAGATGTCGGTGCGTCTGGAGAGGTTGTAGTCGGCGACCAGTTGATACTGCCACGCTGAGCCGTCCTGCGCGGCGGTCTTGCCGTCCTGCAGCGTGCGCCAGACATTCGCGGCGAAGTGCCACTTGTTGCTGACCTGCTGCGTGATGCCGCCCAGGATCATGCGGCGCCGCGCAAAGTCCGTGTACTTGAGCGCGGCCAGCACCGGTGCGGTGAACGGCCCGTTGGCGAAATTCGAAAAGCCCGCATCGTTCTGGTTGACGATGTAGCCGGCGGAAAAGCGCGTGAGATTCCAGGTGTACGCGCCGCCGAATGTCCATGTCTTCGCGGCCGCGCCGTTGACAGAGTCCTTCGACTCTTCGTACGCGCCGCCCACGCTGAACGGCCCGCCTTCCGGTTTATAAGCCGCGGCCGCGCCGATCTGGCTGCCGTAGGAATTGCCCGCGTTGCCGCCGAACGCGTAACCGGCCGCGAACGTAAAGCCGTTATATCTCGCCTGATATTGCACCTGGTTGCTGGTCCAGATGCCGCCCGTCATTGTCACTTCAGGTTGAAAGCTGAAGTCGTACGGGATCCAGGAGTTGCTGCCGTAGCCGGCCACCGTGACGCCTTCGATCACCACGTTGTATTGACGGCCGAGGATGATCTGGCCGTAGGAGTCCGAACGCACGCCGACCTGCGCTTCGTTGAAGAACGGCAGCGTGGGATCGCTTTGCCCGCTGTTGATATAGATGCGGTTTTCGAGCTTGAAGAAAGTAGACCAGCCGCCGCCCAGATCTTCGACGCCTTTCAGGCCCCAACGGCTTTGCGTCATGCCACCGTTGCCGAGTCCGATCGACGAATCGCCGGCCGCGTTGACGTGAGTCAGATAGCGCACGCTCTCATCGACCACGCCGTACAGCGTCACGCTGGATTGCGCGTGCGCCATCTGGCACGCCAACGACGCCAACGCCGCGGGCACTGCGCCCGCTGCCCACCTGCCTACGTTCTTCATCGCTTTTCCTCGTACAGGTTCCGCGTTGCGCGGAGAGGGTCAGTCTGCTTCGGCGGAGCAACGAATCAGTCCGTTACGCTGTCCGCCTGTTCTTCGCATTCTTCGTACTGAGAAGCCTTGCGCCGCACCGCATACAGCCGGCGCGAATGTCCTGACGAAACGGTAGTGGCTGAACCTTAGCGCGAAACGGCAATAGTGCGAAATTAGTCTGACCTGGGTGTTGCGCGGGTGTCGTGAAATCGGCAAAAAACTTGCGGCCTGTAAGAAGCACGCGTAGGCAGTGGGGTCATCGGGCGGCTGAGCGGACGGGTTTGCTATCGTACGACCTGTCCCCGCCTCCACTCAGCCCATGAGCACCTCCGCCCTGCCCGCACGTCGCGCCCCGGATAGCTTCGCCATCCTCTTGATGATCGGCCTGTGCGCGATATGGGGGCTTCAGCAAGTCGCGATCAAGAGCACCAACATAGCGCTGCCGCCGGTCTTTCAGGCCGGCGTGCGCTCGGCGATCGCGGCCGTGCTCGTGTGGGGCTGGGCGCGCTCACGCGGCACGCCGCTCTTTCGCGACGACGGCACCCTGGCCGCCGGCGTGCTCGCGGGCGTGCTGTTCGCCAGTGAGTTCGTGTGCATTTTTCTCGGCCTGACGCTGACCAGTGCGTCGCGCATGGCGGTCTTTCTTTACACCGCGCCGTGCTTCACGGCGCTCGGCCTGCACTGGTTCGTCGACGGCGAGCGCATGCGGCGCATTCAGTGGCTCGGTATCTTCGTCGCGTTCACGGGCATGGCGCTCGCTTTCGCGGACGGCTTCCTGCATGGCCACGCCGCGCAAGGTTCGGTGCTGAAGGGCGTCGCCGGCGACGCGCTCGGCGTGCTGGCCGGTATTGCGTGGGCCGCGACGACCGTGGTGGTGCGCGCCTCGCGCCTCGCTCAATCGAGCGCCAGCAAGACGCTGTTCTATCAACTGACGGTGTCGGCGGTAGTCCTGCTCGCGCTTGCCCTCGGGCTTGGCCAGGCGCGCGTGGAAACCGTCACGCCGCTGGCGGTGGTGAGCCTCGCGTATCAGGCCGTGATTGTGGCGTTCGTCAGCTATCTGGTGTGGTTCTGGTTGCTGACGCGCTATATCGCGTCACGCCTGTCGGTATTCTCGTTTCTCACGCCGCTGTTCGGCGTGAGCTTCGGCGTGCTGCTGCTCGGCGAGTCATTCAGCGTGCGCTTTCTGATGGCCGCAGTGCTGGTGCTGACCGGCATCGCGCTGGTCAATGCACCGGCAAAGCGTGTGACGGCCTAGCGTTCGAGTTTACCAGGGCCTGGCTTTGGCTTTGGCGCTCAGGCCTTGCCCGCCACGATCTGCGCGACGCGCACATATTCGGCCACCGGCACGTCTTCGGCGCGGCGCTGCAGGTCGAAGCCGAGCGCTTCGAAATCCACCGAATCGCGATACGCAGCGAGCGTGTTGCGCAGCATCTTGCGGCGCTGCGAGAACGCGGCCGTCACCACTTCGCCGAGCACACGCTCGTCGACGGGCGGCAGTTCATGCAGTTCGTACGGGATCATGCGCACGATCGCCGAATCGACTTTCGGCGGCGGGTTGAATGCGTCGGGCGGCACGTCGAGTTGCTTGTCGATCACGTAACGGTATTGCAGCATCACCGAGAGACGGCTGAACGCCTTGGTGCCTGGCTCCGCCACCATCCGCTCGACCACTTCGTTCTGCAACATGAAATGCTGATCGATCACGCGATGCGCGAACGAAGTCAGATGAAACAGCAGCGGGCTCGAAATGTTGTACGGCAGATTGCCGACAATGCGCAGCGACGCCTTGTCGCCCGGCGCGGCCAGCGAGCCGAAGTCGAACGCGAGCGCGTCGCCCGCATGCAGTTCGAGCAGGTCGCCGAATTTCGTCTTCAGGCGGCCGATCAAATCGCGGTCCAGTTCGACCGCGTGCAAGGGCGCTTCCGGCGTCGCCAGACGCTCGATCAGCGGTTCGGTGAGCGCACCGAGGCCCGGTCCGATCTCGACCATGCGCTCGCCGCGCTGCGGCCGGATGACGTCGACGATCGAGTCGATCACGCCCATGTCGACCAGAAAATTCTGACCGAAACGCTTGCGCGCGATATGACCTTGGTGCCGGCCCTGTTGCTGTCTGCTGGTGGACATCGAAGAAACGCTAAGAAAGAGAACTGCTTAAGAAAAGGAACTTGCTGCCCGACGCGCTTTCTCGCGGGCGCCCGCCATGCCGCGCCCGCTGCCGGCGGCAGCGCACATGGTAAAAAACGCGCCAGGCGCGCGCAAGAAGCCCGTGCGGTGGCGCCGGATCAGCCCGCGCGGCGGTGCTGCGCCATCGACACCGCTGTCTCGATCGCGGCAATCAGGCTGCCCGCGTCGGCACGCCCCGTGCCGGCCAGATCGAGCGCGGTGCCGTGATCGACCGAGGTGCGGATGATCGGCAAACCGAGCGTGATATTGATGCCTTCGCCGAACGTGGCGTACTTCAACACCGGCAGGCCCTGGTCGTGGAACATGGCCAGCACGCAGTCGGCCTGCTCAAGGTAACGCGGCTGGAACAGCGTGTCAGCCGGGTAGGGACCGCGCGCGTCGATGCCCTGCTCGTTCGCGAGCTTCAGCGCCGGTGAAATGACCTCGATTTCCTCGCGGCCAAGATAGCCGTTTTCGCCCGCGTGCGGATTCAGCCCGGTCACGAGAATGCGCGGCGCCGGCAAACCGAAGTGATGCCGCAAATCGTGATCGATGATGCGCAGCGTCTCCAGAATGCCTTCAATCGACAACGCCGCGGAGACATCCTTGAGCGGCAGATGCGTGGTGGCCAGCGCGACGCGCAACGGGCGCTTGCCGGTGCCGGCCAGCATCATCACCACGCGCGGCGTGTGCGTGCGCTCGGCCAGATACTCCGTGTGGCCGGTGAACGGCACGCCGGCGTCGTTGATGGTGCTCTTTTGCAGCGGCGCGGTAACGATCGCGTCGAACGTGCCGGCCAGCGCTCCGTCTATTGCGCTGTCGAGCAGATCGAGCACGTAGCGGCCGTTGGCCGCGTCCAGCTTGCCCGCGACAGCAGGCGCCGCAAGCGGCCGGTGTTGCAGACGCACGCGCTTGCCATCCGCCACCAGCGCGCTCCAATCGACGCCCACGGCGCGCGCGCGTTCGGCGAGCAGGTCCGCGTCGCCGAGCACGGTGAACTGCGCGTGCGGCCAGTGCGCCGCCGCGCCGGCGAGCGCCTGCGCCGTCAGCTCGGGGCCGACGCCAGCGGGCTCGCCGGTCGTGATCGCGATCTGCAACGGTGGGCGGGCGGACTGGGCGGCGGTTGTCATAACGGTTATTGCGTGCTCGACAGCGTGGGCTTCACTTCCACATAGGCAGTGTCGCGCAGTGCGCGCAACCAGTCGGCGTAGGCCTGTTCCGCTTTGCGCTGACCGATGGCCTGGCGCGCCAGATCCATTTGCTGCGAAACCGAGCCTTCGGATTCGCGGCGGCCCAGCACCTGAATCAGATGGTAGCCGTATTCGCTGCGAACCGGGTCGCTGATCTGGCCGTCCTGCAGGCTGTTCATGGCGCGCTCGAATTCCGGCACCGTCTCGCCCGGGCTGATCCAGCCGAGGTCACCGCCTTGCGACGACGAACCGTCTTGCGAGTAGGTGTGCGCGAACTTGGCGAAGTCGCCGCCCGCGGCGATCTGGTTCTTGATTTCGAGCAGCTTCTGACGCGCTTGCGGCTCCGACATGCCGTCGCCGACGCGCAGCAGAATGTGGCGCACGTGCGTTTGCACGAGCTTCGGCGCATCCGAACTGGTGCCCTGCCCGGCGCGACGATCGACCAGACGCACGATTTCGAAACCGTCGTTGGTGCGGATCAGATCCGGATTGATCTGGCCGGGGCGCAATGTCGCGGCAGCCGTGACGAATTCAGGCGGCAACTTGGCCGGCGAAAGGAAACCCGTATCGCCGCCTTTCGATGCATCCGGCGCCTGCGAATTCGACTTCGCCAGCTTTTCGAAGTTGGCCCCGCCCTTGGCTTCGGCAAGCAGGGCCTGCGCCTTTTTCTGCGCCGCCTCGATATCGGTCTCCGACGCGTTCAGCGGCGCCTTGATGAAAATGTGCTGCAGATGCAGGTCGCTCGTCTGGCCGGCGTTCGGGCCGCGCTGGCTGGCGATGTAGTTCGCGACCTCGGCGTCCGAGACCGTGACCTTGCTGTCCACTTCCTTCTCGCGCAGGCGCGAGAGCGTGAGCTCGGTCCGCGCGTCGCCGGTGAAGGTGCTCCAGGGCACGCCTTGCGCTTCGATCCGCGAGCGGTACACGTCGAGCGTCAGGTTGTTCGCCGCGGCAAGCCGTTCGAGCGTTCTTTGCACGGTGGCGTCGTCGATATTGATGCCGTCTTCTTTCGCCTTCTGCAACTGGATGCGCTCCAGCACCATCTGGTTGAGCACCTGCTGGCGCAGCTGATCGATCGGCGGGACCGGCGCGTTCTGCTGGTTCAGGCGGCGGGTGATCAGGCCCATGCGTTCGTCGAGTTCGCGCCGCGTGATGACACCGTTGTTGACCACTGCGGCAATGGTGTCGACCGTCTGGCCGCCACTGCCGGAGAGCGCCTGCGCCTGCACCGGCGCAACCGACAGGAAAGACGCCGCGGCGGCAAGACCGGCCGCAAGCGTTGCCAAGCGAAGCTTTTTCATGATTGCCACAGATACTCCAATGATGTCGGGCGCGCCTGGCCCGTCTTTTCGCACTTTATGAATGATCGGGTGAGCGTCATTCGTAGTTGGTGAAACGCGATTCCGGCGCCGGCGGCGGCGGCAACGGCGTATAGCCCGCCACGCTGCTGCGGAAGGCGGTCATCAGCCCGTTGTCGACGCTCGACAAGCCCTTGAACGTCAACTGCGCGAGAAACCGCGTGCTCGACTGATTCTGCCCCGAGGTGTTCAGGCCGTTCGCATAGCGTTGAATCCCCGCGCCGAGCGTCCAGCAGTCGGCGTCGTACTGCAGGCCGACCAGACCGTCGACGATCCGATGTCCGCCGAGGTCGTAATTGAAACGGCCCACCCCGTACACCCGGTGGGCGAGCGGCCATTGCCCCGAAATCAGCACCTGGTTGATCGGCGTGTTGTCCAGCGTGGTGTTCGCGCGGGTGTAGCGATACGCGACGTTGATCACCTTGCCGGTCGCCGGACTGAATCCGAAGCCGACGCTCGTTTTCACCAACTGGTTGTTGTCGGCATTATATTGGAACGCCGTTTCCGAAGCGAAACCCGCGCCGAGCTTGAAGGACGCACCCGCGATCAGGTCCGAATGCGTGGCCTGCGCGCTGGTCTGGGTCGACTGTAGCGTGACCCGCTGATCCTGGAAGTAATACTGCTGCGCGATCACGAAACGCGCCCGTTCGTCGCCCGTGGCCGCGTCGATGAAACGCGTGGTGAGGGCGGCCGTCAGACGGTTCGCGTCGGCGATCCGGTCGTTGCCGACGAAGGTGTTCGGCGTGAAGATTTCCGCGAGCCCGAAGTCGGACTCGGCCGTGTCGAACAGCGGCGCCGACTGCTGGTTGCGATACGGCGTGTACACGTAGTACAGGCGCGGTTCGAGCGTCTGGATGTAATCCTGACCGAAGAGCCGCACCGAGCGGTCGAAGATCAGTCCCGTATCGAAGGAGAGCGTCGGGATCGATTCGGTAAAGTTTTTCGGCGTGCCGGCCGCGACGTCAGCGGCGCTCAGGTGGTTCAGGTTGTACGACGCAAAGTGCCATTGCACCTTCGGCGTGACGAAGTAACCCGGCCCGACCACCGAATACGACAGGTACGGGTTGAACATCACCCGCTGACCTTCGGTCATGTCCGCGGTGGTGATGCGGAAATTCGTGTAGTCGGCTTCCGCGCCGTAGTCGAAGCCGCCGACGTTGTACTTCGCGTACTTCACGTTCAACTGCGGCTCGCGGCCGTACGGCGCCACGGACGGCGTGAGCGTCTGCCAGTGCTGTTCGCGCGCGAGCACCGACCACGGGCCGTTGTTGTAGGTCAACCCGGCTTCCTGTTGATACAGGAGCTGGGTGCCGTTCATGAACTGATTGACCGACGACGACAGGTCTTCCGGATACGTGTTGTCCGAAACCTTGTTGTAGTAGATGTAGCCGCCGAACCCGTTGCCGAAGTTCTGGTTGTGCTGGATGTACAGCGCGTAGCGGTTGGTCTTGGTCAGGTGATCGTCAGGCAGGAATTCGCCGGTGATCGAGCCGGAATACGTGGGCGACAGATAACGGAACGTGGACTGCAACTGCACGCCGCGCTTGGAGATCAGACGCGGCGTGAGCGTCAGATCGCGATTCGGCGCGATGTTGAAGTAATACGGCACCGACAGTTCGAAGCCGTTCGACGAACTCACCGAGAACGTGGGCGGCAAAATCCCGCTGCGCCGTTCGCCCGAAAGCGGGAACGACAGCCACGGCGAGGCGAACACCGGAAAGCCCTGAAAGAACAGCACGCCGTTATGGGCGACGCCTTCGTCCGCGCCGGTGTCGAAATCGAACTCGCTGCCCTTGATGTACCAGGCCGGATCGTCCGCGCATGCGCAGGCCGTGTAGGTGCCTTTCGTGAAAACCGAGCGCTCGTTGTCGAGCAGGTCGACGCGCTCCGCGCTGCCCGAGCCGCCCGTCACGTTGAAGTGGTACTTCGGCGCGGTCATGAAGCCTTCGCTCGAATCCACGCGCATATGCGCTTCCGGCCCGACGAAGGAATTACCGTTGTTGACCACGTGGACCGAGCCGTACGCGTCGGCCATGTCCGTGTCCTGGTCATAGTGCAGCGCGTCGGCCTTGATCACGACCGTATTGCGGCGCACCTCGGCCGAACCCTTGGCAGCCATGTCCTGGTCGGTCGTGCCGCTCGTCGTATCGCCGAGCACGAACGTGGCCGGCTTCTGGCCCGGCTGCAACGGACGCTCTTCGAGCTGCGGGGCGAGCTGCATGCCCCAGGGCGCGTCGATGGGTTGCGGCTGCGCAGCTTCCCCCACCAGCTGGGCGTGCGCAAGCGCGGGCATCAGGCCCGGAACGGCGATCAACGCCGCGACGAGCCGCCTTTTGCGCGGCGCTGGGGCACAAGAGGGAATCGTTTGGGAAAGCTGTCTAGGCGGCATGTATCGTTTGGCGAATCGGCTCGTCCGTCAGCTTCTGCAGTCACGGTCTACCGCCTGCACACCCCGACCGTGACAGTCGGCTGCACATCAATATTTACAATCTGTCGAACGATGAGGCGGGCGGTAAAGCGGAAGTCGCGAAAGCCGGCGTGAGCCGCGTCAAAAAAGTCGTGGGGTATTATATGGCAAGACGTTGCCCCTCTGAATTTGCCGCCGGTTTTCATGACGCTGCCCCCACTCCAAGACTCCACCGATCCCCGTCTCGAACTGCTCAAAGCCTGGCTGAAAGGCCATGCGGCGCGCTATGCGCTCGAGCTCGACACCCTCGTTCCGGCTTCGTCAGACGCCAGTTTCCGGCGTTATTTCCGGCTCGCCGGTAAGGCGGCGGAAGGCGAAAGCCGCGCCACCCTGATCGCCGTCGACGCTCCGCCGCCCGAAAAGTGCCGCGAATTTGTGCAGGTCGCGCAGTTGCTCGAGGCCGCCGGCGTGTACGTGCCGCGCGTGCTGGAGGTCGATTTCGAGGCCGGCCTCATGCTGGTCACGGATCTGGGCACCGCGTCGTACCTCGGCGCGCTGACCGAAGCGCAAAGCGCAGGCGACTCGCGCCGCGCCCGCACGCTGATGCGTGACGCGCTCGACGCGTTGATCCGCTGGCAGCTCACGTCGCGCGAAGACGTGCTGCCGCCCTTCGACGAAGCGTTCCTGCGCCGCGAGATGGAGTTGATGCCGGAATGGTTTCTCGGCCGGCATCTGGGCCGTGAGGCCGACGAAAAGACCCGCGGCGTGCTGGATCGCACCTTCGCGCTGCTGATCGCGAGCGCCCGCGCGCAGCCGCAGGTGTTCATGCTGCGCGACTTCATGCCGCGCAATCTGATGATCGCAACCGGGCCGGAGCCTGGACACCCCGCGGTCAACCCCGGCGTGCTGGACTTCCAGGACGCGGTGTACGGCCCGATCACCTACGACGTCGCCTCGCTGTTGCGCGACGCGTTCCTGAGCTGGGACGAGGAGTTCGAGCTGGATTGCTTCGTGTACTACTGGGAGCGGGCGAAAAAAGCCGGCCTGCCGGTGGATGCCGATTTCGGCGAGTTCTACCGCCAGGTGGAGTGGATGGGTTTGCAACGGCACATCAAGGTGCTGGGCCTCTTCTGCCGGATCAACTACCGCGACGGCAAACCGCATTACATGAAAGACCTGCCGCGTTTCATCGGCTATGCGCGCAAGGTGGCCGATCGTTATGCACCACTGCGTCCGTTCGCGAAGCTGCTCGACGATCTCGAAGGCCGCGCGAATGAAGTCGGCTACACCTTCTGACCGATGACGATGTCCCTGAAGAAAGCGATGATTTTCGCCGCCGGACGCGGCGAGCGCATGCGTCCATTGACCGATACGCGTCCCAAGCCTTTGCTCGAAGTGGGCGGCAAGCCGCTGATCGTCTGGCAGATCGAACGGCTCGCGCAGGCGGGCTTTCGCACCATCGTGATCAATCACGCGTGGCTCGGCGAGCAGATCGAGGCCACGCTCGGCGACGGCTCGCGCTGGCAGGTGGCGTTGCGCTACTCGGCCGAACGCGAGGCGCTGGAAACCGCGGGCGGCATCGTGCAGGCGTTGCCGTTGCTGGAAGATAACGGCGCGAGCGAAGTGTTCGTCGCGGTCAGCGGCGACGTGTACGCCGACTTCGACTACGCCACGCTGAATGCTCGCGCGGAACAACTCGCGGCCTTGCCCGAGCCGGGCATGCATCTCGTGATGGTGCCGAATCCGGCGTTTCATCCGGCCGGCGACTTCGGCCTGGCCGACGGCGCGCTGTCGCTCGAGGGCGAGCCGCGCTTCACGTTCGGCAACATCGGCCTATACGACACCCGCATGTTCCGCGATCTGCCGCACGGCACGCGGCGCGCGCTCACGCCGTATTATCGCGACACCATTGCACGCGGTCTGGCGAGCGGTGAGCTGTACGAGGGTCTGTGGGAGAACGTCGGCACGCCCGCGCAGTTAGGCGAGCTGGATCAGCGTTTGCGCGCGCTGGCTGGGGCGCGCTAGGCGTTTGGCGTTTGGCGTTTGGCTCTCAACTCTCGACCTTAACTCCGCGCCAATTGCCAGGCGGCAACGCAACACGCGTCACCCAAGCCTATCGCCCACGCCCTCCCGCATCGACCGTTTCCACCTGTTCCGGCGCCTCACTTGCGCGCTGCTGCTGCAAAGCCCACATCTGCGCGAACAGGCCGTTTGCGCGCAACAACTCCGCATGCGTGCCGCGCTCGACGATACGCCCTTTGTCCATCACGATGATCTGCTGTGCATGCACGACGGTCGAAAGCCGGTGCGCGATGATCAGCGTGGTGCGCTCGCGGGCGATCAGATCGAGCTCGTGCTGAATGGCGCGCTCGGAACGTGAATCGAGCGCCGAGGTCGCTTCGTCGAACAGCAGGATCGGCGGATTCTTGAGGATGGTCCGCGCAATCGCCACGCGCTGCTTTTCACCGCCCGACAACTTCAGACCGCGCTCGCCGACCGGCGTCTCATAGCCCTTCGGCAGCCCCTCGATGAACTCGTGAATATGCGCCGCGCGCGCCGCCGCGATCACTTCCTCGCGCGTCGCCGATGGCCGGCCGTAAGCGATGTTGTAATAGATCGAGTCGTTGAACAGCACCGTATCCTGCGGCACGATGCCGATCGATGCGCGCAGCGAATCCTGCGTGACGTCACGAATATCCTGACCGTCGATGGTGATCGCGCCGCCCGTCACGCGGTCCAGATCGTAGAAGCGGAACATGAGCCGCGCGAGGGTCGACTTCCCCGAGCCGCTATGGCCGACCACCGCCGTCGTGGTCCCCGCCGGAATCGTGAAGCTCACGTCGTGCAGAATCTGCCGCGCCGGCTCGTACGCGAAGTTCACATGTTCGAAGCGCACCTGCGCGCCGTTCACGCGCAGCGCGGGCGCACCGTCCACGTCCGGCACTTCCCGCGCCGCGCCGAGCAGCGTGAACATGCGGTCCATATCGGTGAGGCTCTGCTTCAACTCGCGGTACACCACGCCGAGAAAATTCAGCGGAATATAAAGCTGCAGCATGAAGGTGTTGATCAACACCAGATCGCCGAGCGTGAGACGCCCGGCCATCACGCCTTGCGTGGCGCGCCACAGAATGAACACCAGCCCCGTACCGATGATCGCCTGCTGCCCGAAATTCAGCGCCGACAGCGAGCGCTGCGACTTGATCGCCGCCGTGCGATAGCGCTTCAGGTTTTCGTCGTAACGGCTCGCTTCCCACTCTTCGTTGCCGAAGTACTTGACGGTCTCGTAGTTCAGCAGCGAATCGATCGCGCGTGAATTCGCCTTCGAATCGAGATCATTCATGGTGCGGCGAAAATGCGTGCGCCACTCCGTCACTTTCACCGTGAAGACGATGTACACCGCCAGCGCGATGAACGTGACCACCGCGTAATACGCCTCGTATTTGACGACGAAAAAGCCGAGCACGAGGCCGACTTCGACGAGCGTCGGCAGAATGCTGTACAGCGAATACGAGATCAGTTGCGTGATGCCGCGCGTGCCGCGCTCGATATCACGCGACATGCCGCCCGTCTGCCGTTCGAGATGAAAGCGCAGCGACAGCGCATGCAGATGGCGGAACACTTTCAGCGCCAGTTGGCGCACCGCGCTCTCGGTCACCTTCGAAAACAGAATCTCGCGCAGCTCGGTGAACAGCGACGTGGACAACCGCACCACCGCATACGCGACCACCAGCAGGCCGACGCCGCCCAGCAGAACGATGGCCGGCGAATCGTTGGCGCGGCCGAGCGCGGTGAGATGCTGCACCGAGGCGAGGCTGTCGACGATCCGCTTCATGACGATCGGGACCCCCAGATTGGCGACCTTCGCGCCGATCAGGCAGCTCAGCGCGAAGGCGACTCGCCATTTATACGTGGCGAGGTACGGCAGCAGCGAAAGAATCGTCTGCCAGTCGTTGCGCGGCTGGGTGGAGATCGGAGAAGGTTCGGACGAGGGCGAGCGGCGCATGGGGATCGGCTGGGGAGAGTGTGGAAAGGCCGGAGTTCGCAGCGGCGCGCCGACCGCCGCATGCCGACCCGGCACACTGCATTTTGTCGCGCGACCCGGCTGGGCGCTTTCCCGTACAATTCCTGATCTTTCTATTGTCGCAGAAGCCGGCTGGCGCCGCTTTTCATGGGTTGTCCGGCCGTAGGTGGCACGTTAGCCGCGCGGTGCGTGCCGTACCGTTGTCGTGAATTGCCCCGCCCGCTGGTCCAGCCGACCGAACCAACACGTTTCTCAAGGGTGCCCCGATGACCGATCTTCTTCAACTCCCGCAAAAGCACTGCGCGCTGCGCGTGGTGCCGCAGCCTTCGGATGCGAACGTCCACGGCGACGTGTTCGGCGGCTGGATCATGGCGCAAGTGGACATTGCCGGCTCGATCCCGGCAAGCCGCCGCGCCAACGGGCGGGTGGCGACCATCGCGGTCAATTCGTTCGTGTTCAAACAGCCGGTGTTCGTCGGCGATCTGCTCAGCTTTTACGCGGATATCGTCAAGACGGGCAATACTTCGGTCACCGTCGAGGTCGAGGTCTACGCGCAGCGCATGAGCCTGACCGAAGACCTCGTGAAGGTCACCGAAGCCACGCTGACCTATGTCGCGACAGACAGCGACCGGCGTCCGCGCGCGTTGCCGGCGCTGGATTGAGCGGCTCGCGGTAAACGAAAAACGAGGCGCTTTTAGCGCCTCGTTGTCTTTTGGCTTTGGCTTTGGCTTCTACCTCGGTTGCACCGTCATGCGCTGAACCTGCTTACTGGCTCGCCGCCGCGCCGATTCCCGCCTTCTTCTGCGCGTTCTGAATATCGTTCGGATAGTTCGGATCGTTACGCGACGGCTGATAGCCGTTGGCCTCCAACTTTTTCAACTCGGCGTTTTTCTTCGCCCGCGCCTGTTTGCGCGCGGCCTTGCGCTCAGCCTTGGTGGACGGAGCCGCTTTCGATGCGGCCGACGGTATCGCCGCGTCGGAATCGTTCCCCGCCGGGCCACCACCGCCGCCGCTTTGCGCGAACGCCGGCGCGGCACACGCCACGCTCAATACAACCGATGCCAGCAACACAGACAGTTTCTTTGCAGGTGACGACGTCATTGTTCTCTCCAGTCGGATTGGCGAATAGTCGATGGCGAAACGCCCATCACCCGGTGCAAGCAGCGAAAGGCGGGCGCAACGCCACGTGAATCGGTGCTTCGTGGTTCCCAGCGCGGTCTGAGATGGGAAACATCAATATATCCGACGAGGCGCTTTTCGAAAACGTCGTTACAAGCGTCGCATTTTCGAAACGCCAGCGTCGAAGGCGGTGCGTCGAAGCTCGCGCATCACTGCCCACGCATCGGAGCCCAGGCGTCATGACCTGCTCAGCGCGAACCCACGCGGGCTAACCGGCACGATTCGCCACCACCGCTGCCCCGCTACCGCGCAGATAGACGTCGACCTGCCCTTCGATCCACTGCGCGAAATGCGCCTGCGAGGCATCGAGAATTTCGCGTTGCTGCCACACCAGCCAGTACGGGTAACGATAGGGCACGCGAATATCGGTGATCTGCAGCAGGTCGCCCCGCGCCAGCGCATTCGCGACCAGGCTGCGCCGTTCCAGCGCGACACCCTGGCCATGCAGCACGGCGCCGATCACGATATTCGAATCGCTCGCCGACAACACCACAGCCCCGTCGGCCGGCTCCGCCACCTGCGCCGCCTGACACCAGTCATGCCACGGTGTATCGGGACTCGAGATCAACGGACAGGCCATCACGTCCGGGGCGGTGACGGGAAAGCGGCCGTTCGGCGCGAGCGCGAAATGGGGCGCGGCGACCACCACCATGTCGTCGTCGAACAGCTTCTGCTGCGCGACGTCGGGCCAATGCCCCTGCCCCATGCGGATGCCGATATCGCTCACGCCCTGGCGGAAATCCTCCACCTGCAAACTCGTCAGCAGCCGGATCCGGTAGTACGGATGCGCCTCGCGAAAACTAGCGAGGCGCGGCACGAGCCAATGCTGAGCGAACGACGGCAAGGTCGTGATCACCAGTTCGCTTTCGTGCGGGCGGGCCTGCGCACGGCGCGTGGCATGCGTGATGTCGCGCAGCGCCATGCGGATATCGAGCGCGTAAAGCCGCCCTTCCTCGGTCAGCCGCAGCCCGCGCGCCTCGCGCATGAAGAGCGCGATGCCCATCGAATCTTCCAGCACCTTGATTTGCTGGCTCACCGCCGAGTGCGTGACATGCAGTTCGCGCGCGGCTTGCGTCACGCCACCCAGGCGGGCGACGGCTTCGAAGCAGCGTAACGCGGTCAAAGGCGGGATTGGCTTCATGTAAGAAATTCTGACGTAAATCGTCGTTAATTGTCGCTTTTTTTGCTGCCCGTAGATGCTTAATCTATTGGCTCAACGCGCCCTTATCCCTTACAGACAGGGGAACCGTGGGAGCCGCGGAGCCGGGCGCCTCATGATAGATGTTCTAACGGGAATGAGATGAAACTGATCGGAATGCTGGATTCGCCCTACGTACGCCGGGTCGCTATCTGCCTCAAATTGCTGAAGCTGGAGTTCGAGCACGAGGCGATCTCGGTGTTCCGCACCTATGACCAGTTCGCGAGAATCAACCCCGTGGTCAAGGCGCCCACGCTGATCGCCGACAACGGCCAGACCGTGATGGACTCGACGGTGATTCTCCAGTACCTCGCCACGCTCGCCGGGCCGGACCAGCGACTTTTCCCGACCCAGCCCGAGGCCGCCTTGCGCACCGCCCATCTCACTGGACTCGCGCTTGCCGCGTGCGAGAAAACCGTGCAGATCGTCTACGAGCGCAATCTGCGTCCGGTGGAAAAGCAACATGAGCCATGGATCGACCGCGTAAGCACGCAGTTATCCGCCGCTTACGCGGAACTCGAACGCGACCTCGCGGCAACGGCGCTGCCGATCGAAGCCAACCAGTTCGACGCGGCTGACGTCACCGTGGCGGTGGCCTGGCAATTCACGCAGATGATGTTGCCAGGCACGGTGAGCAAGACTGCCCATCCCTTCCTGCAGTCGTTTTCCGACATGGCGGAAGACCTGCCGGTTTTCCTGAGCACGCCGGCACAGTGAGCGCGCCGGGCGCGAACGCTCAAACCATCGCCAGTTCGCGCCCCACGCCACCCTGCAGCAGTTCCGACATCGCGTCGGTCGACAACGGCTTCGCGAAGTAAAAGCCCTGCATCTCGTCGCATGCGCGCTCTTTCAGGAAGTCGAGCTGCGCGGACGTCTCCACGCCCTCGGCGATCACCTGCAATTTCAGCGAGTGCGCGAGCGCGATGATCGCCGAGGTGATGGTCTCGTCGTCGCCCGACACGCCAATGTCGGAGACAAACGAGCGGTCGATCTTCAGGCGATCCACCGGGAAGCGCTTCAGATAGCTGAGACTCGAATAGCCGGTGCCGAAGTCGTCGATGGCAAGGCCGATGCCGAGCGCGTGCAGTTCGTTGAGCATCGACACGGCCTCTTCGGCGTTGCGCATGATGGTGCTTTCGGTCAGCTCGAGTTCGAGATATTGCGGCGCGAGGCCGGTCTCGGCCAGCACCTGCATGACGAGCTTGGCGATATCGCGCTGCTGGAACACCCGCGCCGACAGATTCACCGAGACACGCGCCGGTGGCAGGCCTTCGTCCTGCCACGCCTTGTTCTGCCGGCACGCTTCACGCAACACCCACTCCGAGAGCGGCCCGATCAGCCCACTTTCTTCCGCCACCGGAATGAAGGACGACGGCGGCACCAGGCCGACTTCCGGATCGCACCAGCGCACCAGCGCCTCGGTGCCGACGATCTGTCCGCTCTCGATGTCCACCTGCGGCTGGTAGTGCAGCAGGAACTGGTTGTCGCGCAACGCGCGGCGCAAACGCCGTTCGAGATTCAGTCGCGTGCCCGCGCTCGCGTTCATTTCCGGCTGATAGAACTGGAACGTGTTGCGGCCCATGTCCTTGGCGCGATACATGGCGAGATCGGCCTTCTTCATCAGCGTTTCGGCATCTTCGCCGTCTTGCGGGAAGAGGCTCGCGCCCATGCTGCAGCCGACATACAGTTCGGTGCCGTCGAGCCAGACCGGCTCGGAGATCGACACGCGCACGCGCTCCATCCACGCGATCAGCGACTGTTCGTCGACGGTATCGGTCATCACGATCACGAACTCGTCGCCGCCGTGCCGCGCCACCGTATCGCTCGTGCGCGTGCAACGGGCAAGGCGCTCGGCAACCACGCTCAACAAGCGGTCGCCGACACTGTGGCCGAGGCTGTCGTTGACGTTCTTGAAGCCGTCCAGATCGATGAACACGACCGCGACGCCTTTGTGATGCCGTTGCGCGACGACCAACGCATGCTGCAGACGGTCGCGCAGCAGATTGCGGTTCGGCAGGCGCGTCAGGCTGTCGTAGTTGGCCTGATATTCGAGCTGCTCCTGATAGCGCATCAGGTCCGTCACGTCGTTGATCACGCCGATGTGATGCGTGATCACGCCGTCCTGATTCGGCACCGGCGCGATGAAGAGCTGATTCCAGAACAGTGCGCCGTCCTTGCGATAATTGCGCACCACCGCGCTCACCTCACGGTTCGCCGCGAGTGCCTGACGGATCAGCGCGACGCCTTCCTGGTCGCGGTCGTCGCGCTGTAGCAGGCGGCAATCGTGACCGATCGCCTCGGCGGCGTCGTAGCCGGTAATGCGCATGAACGCGGGGTTCACGTACTCGATCAGATTGCCCGTGGGCGACGGCGCCGTGATCAGAATCGCGTTGACGCTGGCATCGAGCGCGCGGCTTTGCAGACGCAAGGCCAGATCGGCGCGCTTGCGCTCGGTGATGTCCGTGTACGACCCGAGCACGCCGATCACGCGGCCGTCGCCGTCGGTGAACGGCAGCTTGCTCGTGACCGTGGTGCGGTGCACGCCGTCGATCACCAGATCGACCTCGAAGTTCATCTTCGGCACGCCGGTGCTCACGACTTCCCGGTCATGGTCGCCCAGCAGGCTGGAGAAGTCGCGCCACGGCATGTCGGCGTCGCTCTTGCCCACCACCTGCTCGGGATACGCGAGTCCCGCATCGCGCGCGAACGCCATGTTGCAGCCGAGGTAGCGCGACTCCATGTCCTTCCAGAAAATGCGCTGCGGAATATTGTCGATCACCGCTTCGAGCATCTGGTTCGAACGGTGTGCTTCGGCTTCGGCGTTGATCTGGTCGGTGACGTCGTCGGCCAGCACGAAGAACGCGCCGCGGCCCATGAAATTCAGCGCGTGATACGAAATGTCGGCGCTGATCGTCGAGCCGTCCTTGCGCCGGTGATGCCAGATGCCCGCCATGGTACGGCCATGCTGGCTGGCGTCGCTGCGCTGCAGATGCGATTCGAGACGCGAGATTTCCGCTTGCGGCCGGATCGCGCGAATCGTCATGCCGAGAAATTCGCTTTCGGAATAGCCGTATTGCTGGATTGCGGCCGCGTTGACGGCGAGAAAGCGCAGCGTCTCGCGATCGACGATGTACATCGGCACCGGATGTTCGTCGAATAGGCCGCGAAAGCGTTCGTCGTGGCGACCGAGCGCGCGCACGCTGCGCAGCTTCTCGCGCGCGCTGTTTTCGCGAACGCCGAACGTGTAGATCAGCAGCACGCTGCCGGCCAGCATCGTCACGATCAGCAGGAACATGGCCCGCTGGGTTTCGCTTGCCGACGCCGCGAGCGAGGCCCGCAAGGCGCGATTCTCCTCGCCGCGCAACGAGGCCAGCGCGGCTTCCACACGATCCAGCCCGAGCCCGAGATGGGTGTAGGTCGACGCCGCCCACGCGCGCGAGGCGTTCGGCCCGGCGCCGGCGCTCCTGAGCAGCGCGTCGTCGATATCGTGTTGCAACGCATGACTGTCCGCGCTCAGCCTGGCGAGCGCGTCGAGCATGGCGGGTTCGCCGGCAAATTCACTGCGCAGGTCGCGCTCCAGACGCGCAAGCGTCGTGACCATCGCGGCAGCGGAACCTGCCGGCGCGGACTCGCCCGACGCCTCGAAGCGGCCGAGCGCGGCGAGACCGCCGTCGAGCGCCGACTGGTAGGCGTCGAGGTTCTGGCGCACGCTCGTCGAACGCAGCATGCGCGCGTCCGCGTCGCGTTGGCCGCAAATCTGCGTGTAGGCGACGAACGCGTTCGCGCCGACCGCCGCGGCGACGACCGCGATGTTGATCAGCAGCCGCTTCGATAGAAAAGGAGTCATGGGTTCCGAACGTCAATCGTTCTGCGGGCGGGGAGCGCGCGGTCGATTTCGATGCATCGGGCCGCATCGATACGGATTTTCTTTACGCGCCAACCCATGGATAACGGCAGCGTTCGGAACAGGTTGAGGGTGGTGAATGAAAAAAACGTGGCCGGCAACTCGTGGCCGGTGCGGTTGACCGACCGCAACCGGGCCGGTCGCACCTAGCCGGCCGCACCTAGCCGGCCGCACCTAGCCGGCCGCACCGAACTCCTTCATGGCCGGGACGAAGTCGTGGTTGGCCTCCGGCTTGCGCGACAGCTTGGCGAGCACGTAGCGCTTGAACGGATCGAGTTCGGCCCATCGGGCCACACCCGGCGCGACCATGCCGGCCAGTTGCGCCTGATGCGCGATGCCCTCCGGCACGCTATCCGTGCGGCGCCAGGCCGGCGCTTCCTCGGGCGTGAACCACTCCGGCTCGACGTTCGCATGGGTGCGCAGCATTTCGAACAGGGCGTGATCGAAGTTCGGCTCGATCTCCGCGTCTTCCTCGACCGGGAAACGCGCCAGCAGCTTGCGGTCTTCCA
The DNA here is from genome assembly GCF_046026435.1 of Paraburkholderia sp. RL17-381-BIF-C. Taxonomy (NCBI): domain Bacteria; kingdom Pseudomonadati; phylum Pseudomonadota; class Betaproteobacteria; order Burkholderiales; family Burkholderiaceae; genus Paraburkholderia; species Paraburkholderia sp. RL17-381-BIF-C. Next base: position 29,512 of record NZ_JARESX010000049.1, read on the forward strand.
GCGGCAGCAGTTGCCATTGCTGAAGCGAGATGCGCAGCCCGAACCGGTCGAGGTTGAAGCGCACCGACATCGGGATGTAAGTGAAATTCTCCGAAGACTCGACCTCGAAGTTGAACAGAAGCGGCGCTTCGTTGAGTCCCATGACAGTGTCCCTCGTGGATGGCGGGCAACGCTCAAGCCCAGCTTGAGGTATTTTAGAACCTTATTCGCGCGACGGCGGCACGGCCTGGCGGCAACCCGCGAGCCCACCTGCCGCTCAGGCGCGCGCGGCATGGCAAAGGAGTGACAAGCTTGGACGAACTGGAAACAGGCGGGCAACCGGGCGCGGTGGAGCGCCAGGTGCGCCGGCATCGCGGCGCCGAAGTCGAGACCGTGACCGACCACGTCGGTCAGGAATGGCCGGTCGCGCTGGTCTTCAACGGCATTTCGCATGCGGTGATGATGTGCACGCCGCGCGATCTGGAAGCGTTCGCGGTCGGATTCGCGATTTCCGAAGGGATCGTGGAACGCGGCAGCGACATTCAGGATATCGAGGTCGAACTGCACGACGACGGTGAATTGCCGCACGCCGAAGTGCAATTGCAGGTCGTGCAGCAGGCGTTCGTCGCGCTGAAGGAAAAGCGCCGTGCGCTCGCCGGGCGCACCGGCTGCGGCGTGTGCGGCATCGAAAGCATCGATCTGCTGGATCTGGAACCGGAGCGCGTGCCGGACACCGGTTTCCTGCAACGGCTCGCACCGGATGCGATTGCGCGCGCCGCCCGCGAACTGCCCGAGCATCAGGCATTGACGCAGCTGACCGGCGGCCTGCACGCCGCCGCATGGTGCGACGCGGCAGGCGCGATCCGCTATGCGTTCGAGGACGTGGGCCGCCACAATGCGCTCGACAAGCTGATCGGCCGGCTCGTGCTCGATCGCGTGGATACCAAAGAGGGTTTCGTGTTTCTGTCGAGCCGCGCGAGCTATGAGCTGGTGCGCAAGGCCGCGCGCGTTGGCGTGCCGATGGTCGCGACGATCTCGGCGCCGTCGTCGCTGGCGATTGCGATTGCCCGCAAGGCGGGCGTGCGGCTGGTGAGCTTCTGCCGCGAGAAGAGCTACGTCGACTACGACACGCTGCAGCCGACGCAGCTTTGAACGGCGACGCGCCAGACCTGCGAGCGGGCGAAGGTCCAGCCGTGCAAAAAAGCTGGAGGCCGCCCAAGCTGGCAAGTCCGTTCTACGCCTCAGCGCTCGCGCCCGAAGTGGTTCAAGCGCTCCGGCGCGTCGCTCAGTCGAACTGCCGGAAGTCCGGCTTGCGCTTCTCGAAGAACGCCTTGAACGCCTCGCGTGCTTCGGGCGCGAGCAGCATCTTGCCGAAATGCACGGCTTCTTCCGACATCTGCGTTTGCAGTTCCTGGTGGCTCGCGCGCTTCATCAGGCTCTTCGTCACGCGCAATGACGAGGCCGGCAGCGCGGCCAGCTTCGCGGCTTGCGAAGCGGCGAACCCGTCGACTTCGGTGGCGGGCAGCACGCGATTCACGAAGCCCATGCGTTGTGCCTCGGTGGCGTCGAACGCTTCGCCGAGCAGCAGTTTCTCCGCCGCCGCCTGATAGCCGCCCACACGCTGCAACAGCAGACTCGACGCCGCTTCCGGGCACAGGCCGAGTTGCGCGAACGGCAGTGAGAAGCTCGCCGTGTCGGCGGCGTAGACCAGATCGCAATGCAACAGCAAGGTCGTGCCGATCCCAACCGCCGGGCCCGCCACCGACGCCACCACCGGCTTCTCCGCCGAACTGATCGCGCGCAGGAACTGGAACACCGGCGCGTTTTCGCCCATCGGCGGCGTCTTCATGAAATCTTCGAGATCGTTGCCGGCGCTGAAAATGCCCGCGCTGCCGCGAATCAGGATGGCGCGCACCGCGGCGTCGCCTTGCGCTTCGACTAGCGCATCGGCCATTGTCTGATACATCGCTGCCGTGATCGCGTTCTTCTTGTCGGGCCGGTTGAAGGCAATCGTCAGCACGCCGTCGGCGCGCTCGACCAGAATATCCATCGTCATCTCCTCGTACTCCTGCTCAGAATGTAAAAACGGTTCGCAAGCCGGATGGCCTGCGAACCGTTGCGCGGTGCCTAACGGGCCGCCCCGAGGGTCGCCCCGAGCCTCGCCGTATAGACCGAAGCGAATGCCGGACTGAACACTGCGGCGAGCACGCTCACAGCCGCTCGATGATGCCCGCTGCGCCCATGCCCGTGCCGACGCACATCGTCACCATGCCGTACTTGTAGTTACGGCGGCGCAAACCATGCACCACGGTCGACGCACGAATCGCGCCCGTCGCGCCCAGCGGGTGGCCGAGTGCGATCGCGCCGCCGAGCGGGTTGATCTTCGCCGGATCCAGACCGAGGTCCTGAATCACCGCCAGCGATTGCGCGGCGAACGCTTCGTTCAGCTCGATCCAGTCGAGGTCGTCGATCTTCAGGCCGGCGGCCTTCAGCGCGGCGGGAATCGCTTCCTTCGGGCCGATGCCCATGATTTCCGGCGGCACGCCGCGCACGGCGAAGCTGACGAAACGCGCGAGCGGCGTCAGGTTGAATTCCTTCAACATTTTTTCCGACACCACGATCAGCGCGCCCGCGCCGTCCGAGGTCTGCGAGCTGTTGCCCGCCGTCACCGAACCCTTGTTCGCGAACACCGCGCGCAGCTTGGCCAGACCTTCGAGCGAGGTTTCCGCGCGCGGACCTTCGTCGAGCGAGACTTCGCGGGTCTTCACGCGGACTTCGCCGGTTGCGAGATCGGGGAAGCGCTCGGTGATCGTGTAGGCGGCGATTTCGTCGTTGAACTCGCCGGCTTGCTGCGCGGCGATCGCGCGGCGGTGCGATTCGACCGAGAACGCGTCCTGCGCTTCGCGGCTGATCTTCCAGCGCTCGGCGACCTTCTCGGCCGTCAGGCCCATGCCATACGCAATGCCGATGTCTTCATTGCGATCGAAGATATGCGGCGACATGGACGGCTTGTTGCCCATCATCGGCACCATGCTCATCGACTCGCAGCCGCCCGCGATCATCGCGTCCGACTCGCCGACGCGGATGCGGTCCGCCGCCATCGCCAGCGCCGTCAGGCCCGACGCGCAGAAGCGGTTCACCGTCACGCCGCCGACGGTATTCGGCAGGCCGGCCAGCAGCGCGCCCATGCGCGCCACGTTCAGGCCTTGTTCCGCTTCCGGAATCGCGCAGCCGATAATCGCGTCTTCGATCACCTTGGTGTCGAGGCCGGGCACTTGCGCCACGGCCGACTTGATCGCGTGCACCAGCAGTTCGTCGGGGCGCGTGTTCTTGAACATCCCGCGCGGCGCCTTGCCGATCGGCGTGCGGCTCGCGGCGACGATGTATGCGTCTTGCAGTTGCTTTGCCATCTGAATCTCCTTTGTCGACCGGAGTTGGCGCTTTAGCGCTTACTCCGGTCCCATGCAGTCTTATCGCGGTCGACCGGAGTTATCGCTTTAGCGCTTACTCCGGTCCCATGCAGCCTTATCGCGGTCGACCGGAGTTAGCGCTTCAGCGCTTACTCCGGTCCCATGCAGTCTTATCGCGTTGGTCGCTCAGTTGCGCACCGGCTTGCCGGTTTGCAGCATGCCCATGATCCGTTCCTGCGTCTTTTGCGTGCCGAGCAGATCGACGAACGCGCGACGCTCGAGTTGCAGCAGCCACTCTTCATCGACCAGACTGCCCGCTTCCACGTCACCGCCGCACACCGCTTCCGCGATACGGCTAGCAATCAGGAAATCGTGCTCGCTGATGAAACGGCCATCGCGCATATTGACGAGCGACGCCTTGATGGTCGCGATCGCCGAGCGGCCGGCCACCGGCACTTGCGTGACCCGCAGCGGCGGACGGTAACCCGCCGCCGACAACGCGCGCGCTTCCTTCTTCGCGACGTCGAGCAGTTCGAATACGTTGAAGACGATCGTGTCGGACGGCTTCAGGTAGCCCATTGCGCGGGCGTCGAGCGCGGAGGCCGAGACCTTCGCCATCGCCGCGTTTTCGAACGACTTCTGCACGAACTTCAGCAGGTCGTTGGTCGCACCGACTTGCGTCGCCGCTTCCGCCGCGCGTAGCGCCGCTTCCTTCAGGCCACCGCCCGCCGGCACGAGACCCACGCCGACTTCCACCAGACCGATATAGCTTTCGATGTGCGCGACCCGCTTCGCGCTATGCAGCGCCAGTTCGCAACCGCCGCCGAGCGCGATGCCCGACACGGCCGAGATCACCGGCACGCTCGCGTACTTCACGCGCAGCATGCCTTGCTGGAATTTCTTCACGAACGGCTCGATGCCCTTCGCGCCGCCCATCATGAAGGCCGGCATCGCTTCTTCGAGGTTGGCGCCCGCGGAGAACGGACCGCCCGGCGTGCCGAGCTTGAGCGACGTCGGCTGCCACACCACCAGGCCCTTGTACTCCTTTTCGGCCAGTTCGATCGCCTGCGTCAGACCGTCGATCACCGACGGTCCGATCGTGTTCATCTTGCTCTTGAACGACACGATCAGCACGTCGTTCTCGCCGGCGCGATCGTCGACCCATGCGCGCACGGCGTCGGTTTCGAACAGCGTCTTGCCGTAGGTCTTCGGATCAGCCGCGGTTTCGCCGACCAGCGGCGCACGGAACACCTGCTTGTCGTACACCGACAGCGACGAGCGCGGCACGAACGTCTTCGAAGCCGGCGACCACGAACCTTCGTTCGTATGCACGCCGCCCTTCTCGGCCACCGGACCTTCCAGCACCCAAGACGGCAACGGCACGTTCGAGAGCGCCTTGCCGGCCGCGATGTCTTCCTGCACCCACTCGGCGACCTGCTTCCAGCCGGCCGTCTGCCAGCCTTCGAACGGACCTTCGTTCCAGCCGAAGCCCCAGCGGATCGCCAGATCGACGTCGCGCGCGTTGTCGGCGATCGACTCCAGATGCACGCCGATGTAGTGATACACGTCGCGGAAAATCGCCCACAGGAACTGCGCCTGCGGATGCTGCGATTCGCGCAGCAGCTTCAGACGCTCCGCCGGCGGGCGCTTGAGGATGCGGCCGACCAGTTCGTCCGCCTTAGCGCCGCCGTCCACGTACTCGCCCGTCTTCGCGTCGAGCACCTTGATCGCCTTGCCTTCCTTCTTGTAGAAGCCGCCGCCGGTCTTCTGACCCAGCGCGCCCTTCTTCACGAGTTCGGCCAGCACGGCCGGCGTTTCGTAGACCGGATAGAACGGATCGTCCTTCAGCGTGTCCTGCATCGTCTTGATGACGTGCGCCATCGTGTCCAGACCGACCACGTCGGCGGTGCGGAAGGTGGCCGACTTCGCGCGGCCCAGACGTGCGCCCGTCAGATCGTCCACTTCGTCGAAACGCAGGCCGAATTTCGCGGCTTCGGTCACGACGGCGAGAATCGAGAAAATCCCCACGCGATTGGCGATGAAGTTCGGCGTGTCTTTCGCACGCACAACGCCCTTACCGACCACGCTGGTCAGGAACGACTCGAGCTGGTCGAAAATTTCCGGACGCGTGGTCGCGGTCGGGATCAGTTCGACCAGGTGCATGTAGCGCGGCGGATTGAAGAAGTGCACGCCGCAAAAGCGCGCCTTCAGCTCATCCGAGAAACCATTCGACAGCTCGGTAATCGACAGACCCGACGTGTTGGTCGCGAAAATCGCGTTCGGCGCGAGATGCGGTGCGACCTTCTTGTACAGGTCGTGCTTCCAGTCCATGCGCTCGGCAATCGCTTCGATCACGAGGTCGCATTCGGCGAGCTTCTCGATGTCGTCGTCGTAGTTCGCGGGCTGGATGTATTGCGCGTCGTCCTTCACGCCGAACGGCGCCGGCGACAGCTTCTTCAGATTCTCGATCGCCTTCAGCGCGATCGCATTCTTCGGGCCTTCTTTTGCCGGCAGATCGAACAGCAGCACGGGCACCTTGGCGTTGATCAGGTGCGCGGCGATCTGCGCGCCCATCACGCCGGCGCCGAGCACGGCTACCTTGCGAATGATCAGATTGCTCACGTCGTTCCTCCGGAGAGTTATGCGAGGTCGCGAAGCTTCGATGGACGCTTCGCGTTGTGTGTTTGAGGAGAGACGCCGCGAGTTCGACACGCGCGGCGCCTGCCTTGATGGGATTGCCTGACGCCTGAAAACAGCGACTTAGAACAGCGCTTCGTCGACTTCCATCATCGATTTCGAGCCGGCACGCGCCTGACGGATCGTCATGGCCGTTTCCGGCAGCAGCTTCGCAAAGTAGAAGCGTGCCGTGGCGAGCTTCGCCTTGTAGAACGGATCGCCCGATGCTTCCTTGTCCAGCGCGATGCGTGCCATGCGCGCCCAGAAGTACGAGAACACGAGGTGGCCGACCGTGCGCAGATACGGTACGGCGGCGGCGCCGACTTCGTCCGGGTTCTGCATGGCCTTCATGCCGATTTCCATCGTCAGCTTCTGCACCTTTTCACCGATGTCGGCGAGCGGGTTGATGAACTCCTGCATCTCCGGCTTCACGCCTTCGGCTTCGACGAATTCGGACACCAGCTTGCCGAACTTCTTCATCTTCGCGCCCATGTCGCCGAGGATCTTGCGGCCGAGCAGGTCGAGCGCCTGAATCGCGTTGGTGCCTTCGTAAATCATGTTGATGCGCGCGTCGCGCACGTACTGCTCCATGCCCCACTCGGCGATGAAGCCGTGGCCGCCGTAGATCTGCATGGCGTGGTTGGTGCTCTCGAACGCGTTGTCCGACAGGAACGCTTTCAGGATCGGCGTGAGCAGCGCGACGAGGTCGGCGGCTTCCTTGCGCACCGATTCGTCAGCGTGCGACAGTTCCTTGTCGATGTGCAGCGCGGACCAGTACGAGAAAGCGCGCGCGCCTTCGGCGTAGGCCTTTTGCGTGAGCAGCATGCGGCGCACGTCCGGATGCACGATGATCGGATCAGCCGCCTTTTCGGGCGCCTTCGGGCCGGTCAGCGAACGCATCTGCAGACGCTCTTTCGCATATACCAACGAGTTCTGATAGCCGACTTCGGTCAGACCCAGGCTCTGCATGCCGACGCCCAGGCGCGCGGCGTTCATCATCACGAACATGGCGTTCAAGCCCTTGTTCGGCTCGCCGACGAGCCAACCCTTGGCGTTGTCCAGATTGATCACGCAGGTGGCGTTGCCGTGAATGCCCATCTTGTGTTCGATGGAGCCGCACTTCACGCCGTTGCGCTCGCCGGGTTCGCCGGCTTCGTTGGGCACGAACTTCGGCACGATGAAGAGCGAAATGCCCTTGGTGCCCTTGGGCGCATCCGGCAGACGCGCGAGCACCAGGTGAACGATGTTCTCCGCGAGATCGTGTTCGCCGCTGGAGATGAAAATTTTCGTGCCGCTGATCGCGTACGAGCCGTCGCTGTTCGGTTCGGCCTTGGTGCGCAGAATGCCGAGGTCCGTGCCGCAATGCGGCTCGGTCAGACACATCGTGCCGGTCCACACACCGGCGACGAGCTTCGGCAGATAGCGTTGCTGCAATTCCGGCGTGCCGTGCGCATGCAGACATTCGTACGCGCCGTGCGAGAGACCCGGATACATGGTCCACGCCTGATTCGCCGAGTTCAGCATTTCATACAGCGCGTTATTGACGAACGCGGGCAGACCCTGGCCGCCGTATTCCGGATCGCAGCCCAACGCGGGCCAGCCGGCTTCGACGTACTGCGCATAGGCTTCCTTGAAGCCCTTCGGCGTGGTCACGACGCCGTCGCCGACGTATGTGCAGCCTTCCTGGTCGCCGCTGTGGTTGAGCGGGAACAATACTTCGGAGCAGAATTTGCCGGCTTCTTCGAGCACCGCGTTGATCGTGTCGGCATCGAGATCCGCGTGCTTCGGCATCTGCTTGATTTCAGCTTCGACGTTAAGCAGTTCGTGCAACACGAATTGCATGTCGCGCAGCGGCGCGGCGTACTGTCCCATGACTCTCTCCCAAGTTTGACAAGAAGCCAGGCCGTTAGCTGAGTCCGTGGATCGGAACTTTCTGCGCCGCTGAATCCGCCTTAGTTGGCGGCGACGCCGCTAACGGCTTTCGCTCTGATACGAAACAATCAATTTTTCCAGCGCGGCCCACGTGAGACGCACCGCATCCGGCAAGTGCAGGAAGCGCGCGTCGTGATGCAGACCGAGCGTGAAGCTGTACAGTTCGAACAGCATCAGTTGCGGATCGGTGTCGGCGCGCAGATGCCCTTCTTCCATTGCTTGCGAAATCGCGCGAGTGAGCGCCGCACGCCAGATCGTCACACTCGACACCAGTTGTTCACGCACCGGGTTATCCGCGCGGTCGTCGTATTCGACGGCGCCGCTGATATAGATGCAGCCGGTAGTGACTTCCTGAATGCGTTTCTCGATCCAGCGGGAAATCATCGCGCGCAAGCGCGGCAATCCACGAGGCTCGCGCAAACTCGGGAAGAACACCTCGTCTTCGAAACGACGGTGATATTCGCGCACGACTTCAACCTGCAAATCCTCGCGCGACCCGAAATGCGCGAACACACCGCTTTTGCTCATCTGCATGCGCTCAGCCAGCAAGCCGATCGTCAGACCTTCGAGTCCGTCGCGGCTGGCCAGATCAAGTGCTGCTTCGAGAATTGCGGCTCGCGTCTGTTCGCCTTTTCGCATAGCTTTTTTACCGTTCTAATGTGACCGAAAGAAAATCGAACGGCCGTACTATTATTGAGTGCTGCCGTCCGCGAAACAAGGACTTTATTAGAAACCGGTTTCTAACCTGGTTTCAATTCTGCGGCATCCGTCAATCAGAGGAATGAGATTTTTTAGAGGCGTTTGCCTTGAGGCGGTCTTTGCCTGCCGAAAGGCTCGCTTCCCGGATTAGTACAGCCGGCCGATATCATGCAGCAAGTCGGCGCGAATCCAGAAGGATTCGGCATATCACGAGTATAGGAAGGCCGCGGCGACAGGGTGAATCGCAGCGCGCAACGACCGGCGATCGTTCCGTGAGACGTCGGCCCGACACAGTGTTGCCGCTGCTTCGGCTGCCGGCTCAGGGTCGCTCGCCAGGACCATACGGGAAGGGAATGCACCGCATCAGGACGCGTTGTCTTGCCGTGGGAAAGTCTGGATAAGAGCGGCGGCAACCCGCGCCAGCACGTCATGCCAATCGGCGCGCCTCGTCTGCGTGAAAAGACGCAATCCGGGATACCACGGGCTGTCGTCCCGGCCATACAGCCAGCGCCAGCAACCCGCGAAACGGTTGAGCAGCCAGACCGGCTTGCCCATTGCCGCGGCGAGATGGGCGACCGAGGTATCGACCGAAATCACCAGATCGAGGTTGTCGATCAGCGCCGCGGTGTCCGCGAAGTCGACGATTTCATCGGTCCAGTCGATCAGGTGCGCCCGTGCGGCGGCGTTGGGAAGCTTGGCGGGATCGTCGGTCTTTTGCAGACTGATCCAGCGCACGTGAGGCATCGCCAGCAAGGGTGCGATTTGCGCGGCAGCGAGGCTGCGCAAACGGTCCACGGCAATGCCGGAATGACCGCCCGCCCACACGACGCCAACGCGCGGCAGCTGCGGGGCCGGCAGCGCTTCGAGCCGCGCGCGCCAGGCGGCGGCGAGCCGGGCGTCGGCATGGAGGTAGGGCAGCGCGGCCGGGATTGTCGCCACTTGCGTGGCGAACGCCATTGGCAGCGACATCATCGGAATATGGCGGTCCCACTGCGCCAGATCGACGGGCACAGCGTCGAGCAACACGAGGCCCGGCCAGCGTGAACACAATGACCGTTCATAGAGGCGCCGTAAGGCCGGCGGGCACACATAGCCGACCCGGGCAAAGTGCGCAAGCGCCAGCGGCAGGTAGCGCACGAACTGCAAGCTGTCGCCCAAGCCTTGCTCGTGAAGCACGAGAAGGCATTGCGCCGATGCGCCCGCCGCTTGCGCGCCCTGGATGTGAGAGACGCTCTCGCCCGACCAGCGCGGCAGCGGCACCTCCACCGGCGCGGGCGCGGGGCGGCCATCGGGCAGCTTGAAACTGACCCAGCGATCCTCGAAATACGGCCACGCTTCGTCGTAGCGGCCGGTCGCAAGCAAAGCCATAGCAAGGTTATTACGCGCGACGAGGTTGGCGGGCGCCAGTTCGATCGCGCGCCGGTAGTGACGCTCGGCTTCGTCCATTGCGCCGAGGTCCGCGCAAACGCGACCCAAATTGTTATGCGCCGCCGAGTTGTCCGGATCGAGTTCGAGCGTGCGCCGATAGCCCACCGCGGCGTCCTCGATATGACCGAGATGTTGCAGCGTCAACGCCAGGTTGTAGTGGAACGCGGCAAAGTCAGGCTGGATCGCGAGTCCCTGCCGAATAGTCTGCACCGCGCCGGCGAAATCTCCCAGGTTCAGCCGAATCGCGTAGAGCGTGTTGAACAGAATCGGCTCCGGCCGAATCCGGATCGCGCGTTCGAGCCAGCGCAGCGCGTCGTGCGCCTCGCCGGACGCCAGCGCGAGCAGGCCTCGCAAGTGAATGGCGCCGACATGCTCCGCGTCCTCGGCGAGGATCCGCTCGACGAGTGTCTGCACCACATCGTGGCGGCCTGTTTGATAGGCGTGCACGGCCTCGTCATGGAGACTCGAAAGGTCGACTGCCTGCGATGAAGGGAAAGTGGACATGTTTGGCGAATGCGTATCCGGATGCGTAAGCATTACGCCGCCGATCCGGTTGCCGTGAGCGCGCAGTCGAAACGGCAACGAGGCTTGACGAGGGGGGAGTTGGGTGGCGCGTGCAATTCGCCGGGTCGCCCGATCGATAAGGAGCGCAGATTATGTTTGCCAGAGAGGCGGCCCGTCTCTAGGACCGTTCCGAAACGTGGCATGCCGTGCGTCGATGCATGGCAAGAAGGCTCAAGCATTGCACTTGAGCCTGCCGAGCGTGGCTCAGCGCGTTGCCACGCAGTCAGTCATATCCGCCGACCGTGAGCAGCTTCATCACCGCGCGGTAGGTCGTGTAGGCGAGCCAGTTGAGCACGCGCTCACTGGCCGGGCGGGCGTCGTAGCGCGCCTCGTCGATGCGGCGCGAGTCCTTGAAGGCGACGAGGATCGCCTCGCGCAGCGCGTCGATCGACGGGTCGTTCACCAGCACGACATTGGCTTCGTTGTTGAGCATCAGGCTCAGCGCATCGAGGTTCGACGAGCCGACCGTCCCCCAGTTCGAATCCACCACCGCGACCTTGCCATGCAGCAGCGTTTTCTCATACTCCGCGATCTGCACGCCGGCCTTGAGCAACGAGCGATACAGAAACGGCACCGCATAATCGAGCGCCTTGAATTCCTTGCGCCCGATAATGAGCTTCACCTCCACGCCGCGGCGCGCCGCGTACACCAGCGCCCGCCGAAGCTTGCGCCCCGGCATGAAGTACGGATTGGCGAGCAGCACTTCATTGCGCGCCTGCCCGATCGCCGCCAGATAGGCCTTCTCGATGGCGCGCCGATTGATCAGGTTGTCGCGCGCGACGAACGCGACGCAGGGCTGACCGCCCGCCCACAACTCCTCGTTACGACGGCGGCGGCGCCGGCGCAGACTGCCGAGCGAAGCCGTGGTGCTCGGCCCAAGATCCGGCGCCATGGACTCGAGCGGCCGATGCCCGAGGCGAATCCGGCGCCACTGCACCTCGAACGCCTGGCGGATATCGCCGACCACCGGCCCGTGCAATTCGACAGCGAAGTCCCAGCGCCGATACGGCAGCTTCTCGCCGTTGTTCTCGTAGTCGTCGACGATGTTGATCCCGCCGCAGTAGGCGAACTGATCGTCGATCACCGCGAGTTTGCGATGCGTGCGCGAGAAGCCGAAGCGGCCGAAAAGATGCGGGTTGTAAATGCGATGGTCGATGCCGGCGTCGGGCCACTCGTTGAACATCGGCAAGCGCGCGGTGCCGATGCCGTCGGTGATCACGCGCACTTTGACGCCGCGCTCGGCGGCACGCTTTAGCGCCGCGCTGACCGCCTGCCCGGCGTTGTCGTAGCAGAAGATATACGTCTCGAGCACCACGTCGCTCTGCGCGGCGTCGACCCGTGCGATCAGTGCGCTGAAGAACTCTTCGCCGGAGCGCAGCAGCTTGACGTCGTTACCGCTGGTGAACCGGTAGCGTTGCCAATAGCGGCGGCCGAGCAGCGCTTGCCGCAGTCGGGCGAAACGGCGCGCGCCGCCGACGCTCATCGGCCACGCTCCGTGGGATGCCCGGCGACAGCACGCGCACCGAGCCGCTTAGGCAACTGCAGGATCGCATCCGCATTCGACGAGGAAAAACAGCGCGATGCCGCCTCGTCATAGGGCAGCCACAGAAATGCGGTGTGCTCGCGTGGCGCCAGCGTGACTTCGAGTTGCTCGGGCACCTGCAGGCTGAACCAGTGTTCGGTGTTGTGGATCACGCCTTCGGCGTAGCGATGCCGGAACTCCGGGTAAATCTCATATTCGATCGAATACTGCCAGTCGAACAACGCGCTCTGCGGCACGCGCTCGCTGCCCACCACAATGCCGGTCTCTTCGGCAACTTCGCGCGCCGCCGTCTCGACGAGCGGTTCATCGAGTTGATCTTTGGAGCCCGTAACCGACTGCCAGAAACCGGCGTGATCGGCGCGCTCGATCAACAGTACGTCGAGCGCGGGCGTATGAATGATGACGAGTACGGATTGCGGAATCTTCGGCGGTTTCGGCATGGCGTAAAAACTGGGAGCAACGCTTGCGCGGTACAGGTCGGAGAGTGGTTCGACGAGCGGTCGAACACAGTTGCATCGACTGTAACGCAAAAAACGAAAAAGGCGCATGAGCGCCTTTTCCGGTTGCTTCTGCTGTCGTTTTCAGACAGCACCGACTGCCTTCAATCCATTACGCCTTCGGTTCCGGCTGACGCAGACGGATGTGCAACTCGCGCAGCTGGCGCTCGTCCACTTCGCTCGGCGCCTGCGTGAGCAGACACTGCGCGCGTTGCGTCTTCGGGAACGCGATCACGTCGCGGATCGAATCGGCGCCGGCCATCATCGTGACGATGCGGTCCAGACCGAACGCGATACCGCCGTGCGGCGGCGCGCCGTATTGCAGCGCGTCGAGCAGGAAGCCGAACTTGGCTTGCGCTTCTTCCGCGTTGATCTTCAGCGCACGGAACACCTTGCTCTGCACTTCTTCACGGTGGATACGCACCGAACCGCCGCCGATTTCCCAGCCGTTCAGCACCATGTCGTAGGCCTTGGCGAGGCAGCGCGCCGGATCCGTTTCCAGATACTCGAGGTGCTCGTCTTTCGGGCTCGTGAAAGGGTGATGCGCGGCCACGTAACGGTTGTCTTCCTCGTCGTATTCGAACATCGGGAAGTCAACCACCCACAGCGGCTTCCAGCCGGTCTCGACCAGGCCGTTCGCCTTGCCGAATTCCGAATGACCGATCTTCAGACGCAGTGCGCCGAGGCTGTCGTTCACCACCTTCGCGCGATCCGCCGCGAAGAAAATGATGTCGCCGTCTTGCGCGCCGGTGCGCTCGATGATCGCCTTGACCGCTTCGTCGTGCAGGTTCTTGACGATCGGGCTTTGCAGACCGTCACGGCCCTTCGCGACTTCGTTGACCTTGATCCACGCCAGACCCTTCGCGCCGTAGATGCGCACGAATTCCGTGTAGCTGTCGATATCGCCACGCGAGAGTTCGCCGCCCTTCGGCACGCGAATGGCCGCGACGCGGCCGTCTTTCGTGTTGGCCGGCACGCTGAACACCTTGAAGTCGACGTCGCGGACCGCATCCGTGAGGTCCGTGAATTCGAGCTTCACGCGCAGGTCCGGCTTGTCCGAACCGAAGCGGCGCATGGCTTCCGAATACAGCATGACCGGGAATTTTTCGTCCAGCGCGACGCCGATCGTTTCCTTGAACACATGACGGATCATGTCTTCGAACAGATCGCGAATTTCCTGTTCCGACAGGAACGAGGTTTCGCAGTCGATCTGCGTGAATTCCGGCTGACGGTCGGCGCGCAGGTCTTCGTCGCGGAAGCACTTGACGATCTGGTAGTAACGATCGAAGTTCGCCACCATCAGCAGCTGCTTGAACAGCTGCGGCGATTGCGGCAGCGCGAAGAACTGGCCCGGGTTCGTACGCGACGGCACGAGGTAGTCGCGCGCGCCTTCCGGCGTGCTCTTGGTGAGCATCGGCGTTTCGATGTCGATGAAGCCCAGCGAGTCGAGATACTTGCGCGCCTCGATCGCGACGCGGTAACGCAGACGCAGGTTGTGCTGCATCTGCGGACGGCGCAGGTCCAGCACGCGGTGCGTAAGACGCGTGGTTTCCGACAGGTTGTCGTCGTCGAGCTGGAACGGCGGCGTGATCGACGGGTTCAGCACGATCAGCTCGTGGCACAGCACTTCGATCTTGCCGCTCTTGAGCGCAGCGTTCGTGGTGCCTTCCGGACGAGCGCGAACCACGCCCTTGATCTGCAGGCAGAACTCGTTGCGCACGCCTTCGGCCGCCTTGAACATCTCTGCGCGGTCGGGGTCGCACACGACCTGAACGAGGCCTTCGCGATCGCGCAGGTCGATGAAGATGACGCCGCCATGGTCGCGGCGGCGGCTCACCCAGCCGCACAGCGAGACAGATTGGCCCAGCAGTTCTTCGGTCACCAGACCGCAGTATTCAGATCTCATCGACATGATGTTTGTCTTTCGTTTTGCATTGGTTGAACGGCGCGTGGCATTAAAACGCTACGTGCCGCGTTACAGCGGAGGCTCGACTGTCGTGCGGCGCACCGGCGCCGGAGGCGCGGACGGCGCCACGACGCCCATCGAGACGATGTACTTGAGCGCAGCGTCGACCGTCATGTCGAGCTCGATCACTTCACTCTTGGGCACCATCAGGAAGAAGCCGGACGTGGGGTTCGGCGTAGTCGGCACATACACGCTGACGTGATCTTCTTTCAGGTGGTTGAGCACGTCGCCGCCCGGAATACCGGTCAGAAACGCGATCGTATAGGAGCCGCGGCGCGGGTACTCGATCAGCAGCGCCTTGCGAAACGCGTTGCCGCTGCTCGACAGCAGGGTGTCGGACACCTGCTTGACGCTGGTGTAGATCGGGCCGACCACCGGAATGTGGGCGACCACGACTTCCCACCACTTCACGAGCTTCTGCCCAATGAAGTTCTGCGTCAACAGCCCAACGACAAAGATGAATGCCAGCGTGAGCACCGCTCCGAGGCCGGGCAGGCGGAAGCCGAACAGGCGCTCCGGCTGCCACGCGCGCGGCAGCAGCAGCAGGGTCTGGTCCATCGTGCCGATGATCAGACCGAGCACCCACAGTGTGATGGCCAGAGGCACCAGCACCAGCAGGCCAGTCAGGAACACCGATTTGAGCGTCGTTTTTTTCGTCGTCATGTGTACCGCCAGAAAGCCGCGCTGGCCGAGACCCAACGCGCGGCGTGTGCACCGCCCCGCAGGGCGGCAGTCCCACTAGGCGCTGCCGGAACCGCTCGAACTCGCCGAAGCGGCCGGTGCGGCAGCAGGCGCGGACGGCGTTGCGGCCGCGCTCGATGAACCGGCCGAAGCCGTGTCGGTTTGCGCTGCGGCGCCATTATTGGCGCCCGCATTTTCGCCGGCGGCGCCATTCGAGGCGCCATTGGCGTCGGGCTTGGCAGGCGCGCTCGTGCCGCCATTGCCGCCGCGAAAATCAGTCACGTACCAGCCGGAGCCCTTCAACTGAAAGCCGGCAGCAGTGACCTGCTTGCGAAAAGTGTCTTTCCCGCACTCGGGACATTGCGTCAACTGGGGGTCGCTCATCTTCTGAAGCACATCCTTCCCGAAGCCGCATGATTCGCAACGATAAGCGTAGATCGGCATGATCCTTTTCCCTACTGAAATCTTGTAAACGCTTGCAAAGCCTTGAATTATAGCCGCAAACGATGCCCCTCCCCCGGATTTTGGGGTCGAGCGCCCGACGTAGGCGCCGCCCAGTCAAGTGGGGGCAGCCGCGGTTGAATCAAGTGCGGCCCGCGCCGCCGGGGAGCGTCGCAGCTACGCCCTCAAGCGCGGCGGCGCCAGGTTAGCCAGCGCTCACGTCCCGCGAAGACGGCGATCGAATCGTGCACGGCTTCGTCTTCGATCAATTCGAAGTACGGTGAGAGCAGCGCGTCGAGTTCCGCGCGCTCGATGCCGAACGGCGGCCCTTTGGGCGTCGCGCCGAGGAAAAAGAATCCCGCGAGCAACGCGCCGTGAGGCAGCAGCTCCGCCATTCGGCGTGCGTAGTCAATGCGGCGCGCCAGTGGCAGCGCGCAGAGAAACGCGCGCTCGTAAATCCACGCGGGCGTGAACGGCGGCTCATACGCGAAGAAGTCCGCCTGCTCCACCAGTTGCGCGTGCTGCGCGCCCAGCTGCTCGTGCGCCGCTGCGACGGCGGCCGGCGAAAAGTCGATGGCCCGCACCGGGTTGCCCTGCCCGGCCAGCCAAAGCGCTTCGTATGCACTGCCGCAACCTGGAATCAGCACGGCGGCGTTGCTATGGCGAGCGGCGAACGCCTGAAACGCGGACGGCACGCCCGCCTGATCCCACGGCATGAAACGGCGCTCGAAGCGCTCGTCCCAGAAAGCAGGCGAGTTGGGATCGCGCGTTTCGAAGTCGGGCGCGGAAGGCTGGGTCGGGTCGCTCATCAAATACCTCGTTGAGAATGCAATCAACCGCCGTAGGCGAACGCAAGAAATACCCGCGCCAGCGCCGCGCCGACGCCGACCGCCACGCCAAACAGCAGCAAACCTTGCAACAAACGGTTGGTGCGTTTCTGCTCGAGCAGAATCTGGCGAATCATTTCGTCGTTTGCACCGCGCGCGTGGTCGTGGCGCTCGGCCAGCACGTGATGAATCAGGCGCGGCAACTGCGGCAGCGTCTTGCTCCACTGCGGCGCCTCGATCTTCAGGCGCTCGTACCAGCCGCGCAGCCCGATCTGTTCGTTCATCCAGCGTTCGAGGTAGGGCTTGGCGGTCTTCCACAGATCCAGTTCAGGATCGAGCGAACGGCCGAGACCTTCCACGTTCAGCATGGTTTTTTGCAGCAGCACGAGTTGCGGCTGGATTTCGACATTGAAGCGGCGCGAGGTCGAGAACAGCCGCATCAGGACCTGGCCCAGCGAGATATCCTTCAACGCGCGGTCGAAGTACGGTTCGCAGACCGCGCGGATCGCGCTCTCGAGTTCCTCGACGCGGGTAGTGGGCGGCACCCAGCCCGACTCCAGATGCAGCGTGGCGACGCGATGGTAGTCACGCTTGAAGAACGCGAGGAAGTTCTGCGCGAGGTAGTTCTTATCGAAGTCCGACAGCGCGCCGATGATGCCGAAGTCGAGCGCGATATAGCGGCCGAAGTGCTTCGGATCGAGACTCACCTGAATGTTGCCCGGGTGCATGTCGGCATGGAAAAAGCCGTCCCGGAACACCTGGGTAAAGAAAATCTCGACGCCTTCGCGCGCCAGCTTCGGAATATCCACGCCGGCGGCGCGCAGCGTTTCCACCTGGCTGATCGGCACGCCGACCATGCGCTCCATGACCAGCACCGTGGGCGTGCAGAACTCCCAGTACATCTCCGGCACCAGCAGCAGATCGAGCCCGGCGAAGTTGCGCCGCAACTGGCTGCCGTTGGCCGCCTCGCGCATCAGGTCGAGCTCGTCGTGCAGATATTTGTCGAATTCGGCGACAACTTCGCGCGGCTTCAGACGCTTGCCGTCGGCCCACAGGCGCTCGGCCCACACGGCGATGTCGCGCAGCAACGCGAGGTCGGAATCGATCACCGGCAGCATGTTCGGGCGCAGCACCTTTACGGCGACAGCCTTGCCCGCGTGTTGCCCGGCCTTCACCGTGGCGAAGTGCACCTGCGCGATCGAGGCGCTCGCCACCGGCACTCGCTCGAAGTCGTCGAACAGCACGTCGACGGGTGCGCCGAGCGACTTTTCGACCAGTCCGATCGCCACCGCCGAATCGAACGGCGGCACCTGATCCTGCAGCTTGGCCAGTTCGTTGGCGATATCCACCGGCAATAGATCGCGCCGGGTGGACAGCACCTGCCCAAACTTGACGAAGATCGGCCCGAGGCTTTCCAGCGCAAGCCGCAGACGCACGCCCGGCGGGGCGTCGAACTTGCGGCCGATGGTCGTGATACGCAGCAACAGACGCACGCGCCGGTCATTGACGCGGCTGAGCATCATCTCATCGAGACCGAAGCGGATGACCGTGAAAAAAATCTTGAGGAAACGCAGAAAACGCATAGTTGTGCCCGGTGACTAGCGCGTGCCGCGCGACGTGGCGGCGCCGCTCGGCGCAAGAGCGCCGCGGGCTTCGACCTTCTGTTCAAGACGCTCGATGCGTTTTTCCACGCGCGCGAGTGCGTCGCGTGCGCGGGCCAGTTCGACGTTGAAGTCCTCGAGCGCGGCGCGGCGCACCAGTTGCGGATTCTCGTCGAGCAGATATTCGGCGGCGGTATCGAGCAGGTTGCGCCCGGTGCGCTGCACATGTTCGCCGACCGTGCGCACAACTGACGCCACCCGCCACGCCGGGCCGTCGCCGATGAATTTCGCCAGATCCTCTTCCGGCTCCCAGCGCAGATGTTCGGCGAGCTTGGCGATCACGGTGGCGAATTCGGCGTCGCCTTCGATCTTGACGTGCTTCATCACCGCCGCCTGGCCGCCTTGCACGAAGGCGGGCAGCGCGTCGGAAGGCACCGAGATGGTCACGTCGAACTGTTGCGCCTCGGTAGCGGCGACGGCGCTCAGATAGCCGTCCGGTTGCACCAGCAGCATCAGCACGACCGGCGGACAGGACAGCTTCGCGGTCTTGCCCGCGTAGGGGGCGAGGCGCTCACGAGCCCACGATTCGCGGGCGAGCAGATGATTGACAGCAGCAGCGAATGGCTTGGCGGCGAGGGTCATTGAAAGTGGCAAGAAAAAACCCGCGCGAGCGAGGTGCCCGCGCGGGTTCCTATTGTAACGTCCGTTCGCTTCGCGGCTCGCTATGCCGAACGGCCAACGCGAGGAGCCCGGTCAGGAGGGGTGGTCCTGCCGCGGCCCCGGCGCGCGGTTGTCTCAGTGCTGCGCCACCTGCTGGATGCCGGCCAGCAGCCAGCCTTCGCCGGTGCGGTTCGCCTTGGACAGGTTCCAGACTTCGACGAAGGGTTCCGCCGCCGCGCCCGGCGCTTCGCGGATCAGGCCCGAGAAGCGCACGCTAGCGAAGTATTCGTTGGCGCGCTCTTCCACGCCCAACAGCTCGGCGTTCAGTTGCACCACGTCGGTCTGATTCGTCTCGGCACCGCGCGAAGACAGATCGACCTTCACCTCGGCGAACATTTCCGGCGTGGTGAATTCGCGGATGTCTTCCGTGTTGCCGACGTCCCAAGCGGCTTGCAGGCGCACGAAATAGACCTTCGCGTTACGCAGAAACGCTTCCGAATCGAAGCCGGCCGGCACGACCGGCGCGGCGTTGATGGTCGGCGTGTTCAGCGGATTGCCTTGCGGTTCGAGATACGAGCCGGTAGGCGGGGCGTTATAACGCGGTTCCTGCGGAGAGTAGCCCGTGCCGCTCGAATTGAACGACGGCGAACTGCCCGCGTACGCCGGTTGCGCCGCGTCGCGCTTGCGGCCCATGAAACGGCGAATCAGCCAGATACCGATCATCGCGATGATCGCAATCACGATGATGTTGGCCATGGCGCCGGCAAACGCGCCGCCCAGACCGAAGTGCGACAGCAAAGCGGCGATGCCCAGACCGGCCGCCAGACCGGCGATCGGTCCCAGCCAGCGCGAACGGTTAGGCTGCGCGGCCGGCGTCGGCGCGGGCGCCGGTGCGGGCTGCGCGCGCTGCTGCATGGCCTGATTGCTTTGGGAAGGTTGCGACGGAGCGGATTGCTGCGTCACGCTATTCGACTGACGGCCAATACTGCGGCCACCGCCCATGCGGCGAGCTTCCGCATCGAGCGAAGCGAGGGAGCCGGCCATGATCAGGCCGACCATCGCGATCAGTCCGATTCTTCTCACCAGCGACCGCTTAACCTTACGGGGAGATAACGCACCTGAATCGGACATTTTCGTACTTTCCTTTAAAAATCGATGGGTTAGGAACCCTAGTATTTGGTCCCCACATGTAAAGCTACCACGCCAGCTGACAAATTGTAATATTTGACGCCGTCCAGGCCCGCTTGTTCCATCATTGTTTTCAAAGTTTCCTGGTCCGGATGCATCCGGATCGATTCAGCGAGGTATTGATAGCTCTCGGCATCTTTCGCAAAGCGTTGGCCCAACCACGGCAACACCTTAAAAGAATAGACGTCGTAGACCTTCTTGAGCGGATCCCACACCTTCGAAAATTCCAGCACCAGCAAACGCCCGGCCGGCTTCAGCACGCGCCGCATTTCCGCCAGCGCGACGTCCTTGTGCGTCATGTTGCGCAGGCCGAAGGCCACCGTCACCACGTCGAAGTAGTTGTCCGGAAAGGGAATTTTCTCGGCGTCGCACAGCAGCGCAGGGGTGATCACGCCCTTGTCCAGCAGGCGGTCGCGGCCCACCCGCAGCATCGATTCATTGATGTCGGTATGCCAGACTTCGCCGGTTTCGCCGGCCTGCTTCGCGAACGCCTTCGACAGGTCGCCCGTGCCGCCCGCGATATCGAGAACCTTGTAGCCCGGCCGCACGTTGGCCTGGGCGATCGTGAACATCTTCCACGCCCGGTGCAACCCGCCCGACATCAGGTCGTTCATCAAGTCGTAGTTGGCGGCAACCGAGTGGAACACGCCCGCCACCTTCTGCGCCTTGTCCTGTTCGTCGACCGATTGAAAGCCGAAGTGGGTTTTGCTCATCGCGCTTGTCCTTTCGCGTATTCTGAAATGTTGCGCCGCATCAGTGCGGCGATGGTGCGAATCGTATCAGTGACAGTGCCCGTGCGCAGCGCCGGCCTGGACCATGGGCGTATCGCGATCGACGCCCGCCGCCTGAAGTTTGGCGAGATACGCGCCCCAGAGTTCATCCTGGCGCACCGCCATGTCGTACAGCAGGTCCCAAGAATAGATACCGGTGGCGTGGCCGTCGGAGAAAGTCGGCTGCAGCGCATAGTTGCCGACGCCTTCGATCATCGTGATGGTCACTTCGCGCTTGCCGGTCTGCAGCGTTTCCTGGCCAGGCCCGTGGCCCATCACTTCCGCCGACGGCGAATACACGCGCAACAGTTCGAACGGCAGGCGATACGATTCGCCGTTTGCGTACTGCAATTCGAGTACGCGCGATTTGGAATGCACGACCACGCCGGTCGGCACCGGAGTATCGGGAGTCAATCCGCTCATGTTGACCTCATAGAGAACGCCGCCGCGAGTTTTCTTGCCCTTCAGGAGCCTCGCGCGACGCAACAGGTTCAGGGGCGCTCAACCAAGAGCCTGTTCGATTTCCTGTCGCACCGCTTCACGCAGCAAGGTAGCTTGCGCGCGACGCGACGACAGCATGGCTTCGGACACCGTGCGCTGGCGCGGCGCCCAGATGGGCAGTGGAAAATGCGCGTCGTTCGAAAAACGCGGGATCACATGCCAGTGCACGTGCGGCACCTGGTTGCCGAGGCTCGCCAGGTTGACCTTCGCCGGCTGAAGGATGCGCCGGATCGCGCGCTCGACCGCATACACGGCCTTCATCACGCGATCACGGTCGTTTCCGTCGAGGTCGGAAAACTCGGCCACGTGCTCGTTCCAGATCACCCGGCAAAAGCCCGGGTAATCGTGTTCGTCGGCGAGGACGACACGCAAGGTGTCGTCGTGCCACAGCACATCGCCGCCATCTTCACGGCAAAAAACGCAATCCATCGTCGTCCTCAGGCAAAAATCGTCAGTCGTGCCATTAAACCAGCACGCGCTCGATTCCGCCATTGTTCGCCCGTTGCACGTAGTCGACCATCCAGTCTTCACCGAGCACGTGACGTGCCATCTCGACGACGATGTAATCCGCCTCGATGCCCGCGTCTTCGTTGTACCGCGACAGGCCTTGCAGGCAGGACGGGCAGCTCGTGAGAATCTTCACGTCGGTGGCGCCCTTCGGCTGCGGACCGTCGCCGGCCTTCAGGACGGAGCCGTCCGGCGCGCCCGCCGAACCGGCCGATGCATTGGCCGGATTGATCCCGTTCGCGCCGGCTTCGGCCACCAAAGGAATGCCGCGCAGCTTCGCCGCGCCCTTGCGGATCTCCTCTTCCTTGCGGAAGCGGACCTGAGTCGAAATGTCAGGACGCGTGACCGCGAGCGTGCCGGACTCGCCGCAGCAGCGATCGTTCTTCTCGATCTTGTAGCCGTCTTTCTCCGAGCCCATCAGCTGATTGACGAGCTTGACCGGGTCCATCGTCTTGATCGGCGTGTGGCACGGGTCGTGATACATGTAGCGAACGCCGTTCACGCCGTCGAGCTTCATGCCTTTCTCCAGCAGAAACTCGTGGATGTCGATAATCCGGCAGCCCGGGAAGATCTTCTCGAATTCGTAGCCGGCGAGCTGGTCGTAGCACGTGCCGCACGACACCACCACCGTCTTGATGTCGAGGTAGTTCAGCGTATTGGCGACGCGGTGGAACAGCACGCGGTTATCCGTGACGATCTGCTCGGCCTTGTCGAACTGGCCCGACCCGCGTTGCGGATAGCCGCAGCACAGATAACCCGGCGGCAATACGGTTTGAACGCCCGCTTCCCACAGCATGGCCTGAGTGGCGAGACCCACTTGCGAGAACAGCCGCTCGGAACCGCAGCCCGGGAAGTAGAACACCGCTTCCGTGTCGGCGGTGGTCGTCTTCGGATTGCGGATGATCGGGACGATCTTGTTGTCCTCGATATCGAGCAACGCGCGCGCGGTCTTCTTCGGCAGGTTGCCCGGCATCTTCTTGTTCATGAAGTGGATCACCTGCTGCGTGACCGGCGGCTTGCCGACCGTTGCCGGCGGGTGCGCCGTCTGCTTCTTCGCGAACTTCTTCAGCACTTCGTTGCCGAGGCGCTGCGCCTTGTAGCCGACGCCCATCATCGCGGTGCGCGCGAGGTTGATGGTCTGCGGGTTGGTCGCGTTGAGGAAGAACATGCCGGCCGCGTTGCCCGGATTGAACTTCTTCTTGCCCATCTTGCGCAGCAGGTTGCGCATGTTCATGGTGACGTCGCCGAAATCGATCTTCACCGGGCACGGCGTCACGCATTTGTGACAGACGGTGCAGTGATCCGCGACGTCGTTGAATTCGTCCCAGTGCTTGATCGACACGCCGCGGCGGGTCTGCTCTTCGTACAAAAACGCCTCCACCAGCAGCGAGGTGGCGAGAATCTTGTTGCGCGGGCTGTACAGCAGGTTCGCACGCGGCACGTGGGTCGCGCACACCGGCTTGCACTTGCCGCAACGCAAACAGTCCTTGATCGATTCGGAAATCGCGCCGATGTCAGACTGCTGCATGATCAGCGATTCATAGCCCATCAGGCCGAACGACGGCGTGTAGGCGTTGCGCAGGTCGGCGCCTTCGAGCAGCTTGCCCGCATTGAAGCGGCCATGCGGATCGACGCGCTGCTTGTACTGGCGGAACTCGCTGATCTCGTCTTCCGTCAGGAATTCGAGCTTGGTGATGCCGATGCCGTGCTCGCCGGAAATCACGCCGTCGAGCGAACGCGCCAGCTTCATGATGCGCGCGACTGCCGTGTGGGCGTCCTGCAGCATCTCGTAGTTGTCGGAGTTGACCGGCAGGTTCGTGTGAACGTTGCCGTCGCCCGCGTGCATGTGCAACGCGACGAACACGCGGCCGCGCAGCACCTGCTTGTGGATCGCCTGAGCTTCCTCGAGGATCGGCTTGAACTCGCCGCCGTTGAAGATCTGCCGCAGTTCGGCGCGAATTTCCTGCTTCCACGACACGCGGATCGTACGGTCCTGCGTGACATGGAACACGGTGGCATCGGGCTGCGCGTCCGCGCGGTCGGCGAACTTCTCCGCCAGCGCTTCGTAACCGAGACCGACCAGATAGTGCTGCGCTTCACGAAGCGACAGATCGAGCTTGTCGCGCAGGAATTCCCAACGCGTGCGCACGCGCTTGAGCAGATCGAGCGCCTGCTGCACGCGGTCTTCGAGCAGTTCGGCGCTCGGGATTTCGTTGGCGTCGTCGCTCTTGCCGAGCGGCAGCTTGCCGGCCTGGAAGAACGCTTCGAGCGCGTCGACCAGTTGCAGCTTGTTCTTGATCGACAGCTCGATGTTGATGCGTTCGATGCCGTCCGTGTACTCGCCCATGCGATCGAGCGGAATCACCACGTCT
Organism: Paraburkholderia sp. RL17-381-BIF-C; assembly: GCF_046026435.1. NCBI lineage: Bacteria > Pseudomonadati > Pseudomonadota > Betaproteobacteria > Burkholderiales > Burkholderiaceae > Paraburkholderia > Paraburkholderia sp. RL17-381-BIF-C. Next base: position 53,754 of record NZ_JARESX010000049.1, read on the forward strand.
TCGTTGATCTTGAAAGCGTTGGTGTGCTTGGCGATTGCCGCCGTGCGGCTGCGGTCGAGCCAGAAACGCTTGCGCGCCTCGGCATTGACCGCGACGAAGCCTTCGCCGCTCTTGCCGTTGGCCATGCGCACGACTTCCGAGGTGGCTTGCGCGACCGCGTCCGCATCGTCGCCGACGATGTCGCCGATCAGCACCATCTTCGGAAACGCGTTGCGCTTGCTCTTGGTCGCATAGCCGACCGCACGCAGATAGCGCTCGTCCAGATGCTCGAGGCCCGCGAGAATCGCGCCGCCCTGCTTCGACGTCTCGAACAGATAATCCTTGATTTCGACGATGCTCGGAATCGCATCGCGCGCCTGACCGAAGAATTCGAGGCAGACGGTGCGCGTATGCGCGGGCATCTTGTGCAGCACCCAGCGCGCGGACGTGATCAGCCCATCGCAGCCTTCTTTCTGCACGCCCGGCAGACCGGCGAGGAATTTGTCCGTGACGTCCTTGCCGAGGCCTTCCTTACGGAACACGCGGCCCTTGATGTCGAGCGCTTCCGTGCGCAGCAGCTTTTCGCCCGGCGCGTAATTGCCGTCGAACCATTTGAGCTCGAAACGCGCGACTTCGATGTCGTGAATCTTGCCCATGTTGTGGTCGAGGCGCGTGACTTCCAGCCAGTTGCCTTCCGGGTCGACCATGCGCCACCAGGCAAGGTTGTCGAGCGCCGTGCCCCACAGCACCGCCTTTTTGCCGCCCGCGTTCATCGCGACGTTGCCGCCCACGCAGGACGCATCCAGCGAGGTCGGATCGACGGCGAACACGAAGCCGGCCTGCTCGGCCGCCTCGGTCACGCGGCGCGTGACCACGCCCGCGCCGGAGAAAATCGTCGCGACTTTACGATCGACGCCCGGCAATTCGGTCATTTCGACCGCGCCCAGCTGTTCGAGCTTTTCGGTATTGATGACGGCCGAGAACGGCGTGAGCGGCACCGCGCCGCCGGTATAGCCCGTGCCGCCTCCGCGTGGAATCACGGTCAGGCCGAGTTCGAAACACGCCTTGATCATGCCGGCGATCTCGGCTTCGGTATCCGGCGTGAGCACCACGAACGGATATTCGACGCGCCAGTCGGTCGCGTCGGTCACGTGCGAGACGCGGGACAGTCCGTCGAACTTGATGTTGTCCTTTTCCGTGACCTTGCCCAGCACCTTGGTCGCGCGCTTGCGCAGATCGTAGGTCTTCTGGAATTCGCTAGCGAATTCGTCGACGGCGCGGCGCGCGGCCTGAACCAGCGTTTCGACGCGCGCGGCGCGATCCACGCCCGCTTCATCGCCGTGTTCGGTCAGATCGGCGCGGCGGCGCTTCTCGATCTCACTCAAACGGTGATGCAGCGCCTCGATCAGCATCGCGCGGCGCTTTGGGTTGTCGAGCAGGTCGTCCTGCAGATACGGATTGCGGCGCACCACCCAGATGTCGCCGAGCACTTCGTACAGCATCCGCGCCGAACGGCCGGTGCGGCGTTCCGCGCGCAGTTCGGCAAGCGCGGCCCAGGCGGCGTCGCCTAGCAGGCGGATAACGATTTCACGGTCGGAGAATGACGTGTAGTTATAGGGAATTTCGCGCAGACGCGCTTCGGGATCGGCGGCCACCGCAGCGGCGGCCCCGTGCGGATCGAAAACTTGAGGTGCGTTCATGTTTGGACGACTCGGTGGGTCAACCCGGCGCGCTCATTGGTGAGGCGCCGGCTGACGGTGCGCGTGGCGCGCAATGCTGGAAATTTTCTAGGGGAGCGAAGCACGACCGACGGTCAACCCACACCGGTCGCTTCGTGGCGCTCAGATACAGCTACACGATCGTGCGTGGCGGACGAGACGCTCCGCCGCGGGGCAAGACTCACGCGGGGCGGGCATCAAGTGGGCGATCCGAGGCTGCCAATGCATCTTCCGATCCTTATTCCAAAATGGAATTCTACCGCATGATCCCACCACGCGTTGACGGGTGAAATCAGATCTGCGCCGGGGCTTTGAGCAATTTCGCGGTAAATCGCTCGACGAAACCGCAACACCCGATTGACCGACCGAACGGTCGGGCGAAACTTCACGGCGCCGCTTCGGTGCATCAGCCGGAAGCCTGAGCGTACACCGTTGGCGCTATCATTGACCCTTTCCCGTCTCGCAAAGCGCACCGCGCCACCCGCATGGCCTC